>NZ_JAUQTZ010000200.1:0-8437 GCF_059803845.1 Rhizobium sp. UFLA01-1127
ATTCTGGGAGTGAGAAACATGTCCAGCGAATGGCCGCTTTGGGAAGTCTTCATCCGTGGTCAGCACGGTCTCAACCATCGCCATGTCGGCAGCCTGCATGCACCCGATGCCGAGATGGCGATCAACAACGCGCGCGATGTCTATACGCGCCGCAACGAGGGTGTCAGCATATGGGTGGTGCGCTCGTCCGAGATTACCGCCAGCGCCCCTTCGGAGAAGGGGCCGCTCTTCGACCCGTCCAATTCGAAGATCTACCGTCACCCGACCTTCTTCGACATTCCCGATGAAGTGGGGCACATGTGATGGCGGCCACTTCCGTTGAGCCGATGGTCGATCGTGCCGCTCTCTTCGAATTCCTGCTGCGCATCGGCGACAACACGCTGATACTTGGCCATCGCGTCTCCGAATGGTGCGGGCACGGGCCGGCGCTGGAGGAGGATATCGCTCTTGCCAACACGGCGCTCGATCTCATCGGCCAGACACAGCTGTGGCTCGGTCTTGCCGGCGAGGTGGAAGGCAAGGGCCGCTCGGCGGACGATCTTGCCTATCTGCGCGACGGTTTCGAGTTCCGCAACATCCTGCTCCTCGAGCGTCCGAACGGTGATTTCGGCAAGACGCTGATGCGGCAATTCCTCTTCGACGCCTGGCACTATCTGCTGCTGAAAGCGTTGAAAGGCTCGGCCGATCCGCGCATTGCCGAGATCGCGGAAAAGGCATTCAAGGAAGTCTCCTATCATCTTGATCGCAGCCGCGACCTGATCGTCCGCCTGGGCGACGGCACGGCTGAAAGCCATCGCCGCATGCAGGAGGCGCTCGGCGATCTCTGGGCCTTCACCGGCGAAATGTTCATCGGCGATGCATCCGATGCGGCGCTGGTGGAAGCGGGCGTGATCCCGGAACCGCAAAGCCTCAAAGCCGGATGGGATGAGATCGTCTCCGACGCACTTGCGGAGGCGACGCTGAAGCGACCTGCTGACGGCTACATGCACAAGGGCGGCCGGCGCGGCGTTCACACCGAGCATCTCGGCTATATCCTTACCGAACTGCAATTCCTGCAGCGCGCCTATCCGGGCGCGACCTGGTAGGAGGCGCAAATGACGACCGCGCTTCATCCTTCAATCGATGAGATCTGGCACTGGCTGTCTGAAGTGCCAGATCCGGAAATCCCGGTGATTTCCGTGACCGATCTCGGCATCATCCGCGATGTCGGCTGGCAGGATGATACGCTTGTCGTGACGGTGACGCCGACCTATTCGGGCTGTCCCGCCACGACGGTGATCAACCTCGATATCGACCGGGCATTGGCTGAAAAGGGCCTCGACAAAGTGCGCCTCGAGCGCCGGCTGTCGCCCGCCTGGACGACCGATTGGATCAGCGCTGCGGGACGTGAGAAATTGCGCGCCTACGGCATCGCCCCGCCGATCGACGGCACGGCTGAAGACGGCATCTTGATGAAGCGCATCGACCGGCTTTCCGGCCGCGCGAACCTGACGATCGCCTGTCCGCGCTGCGGATCGGCGAAGACCGAGAAGATCAGCCAGTTTGGCTCGACGCCGTGCAAGGCGAGCTATCGCTGCACCGAGTGTCTCGAGCCGTTCGATTATTTCAAGTGCATTTGATCCCAACAGGACGAGACCCGCATCCATGGCACGTTTCCATCCCCTGACCGTCACCGAGGTTCGCCGCGAGACGCGCGATGCGGTCGTCGTCACGCTTGCGCCATCCGAGGAGGATCGGGCCGTCTTCGATTTCACGCAGGGCCAGTATCTGACCTTCCGCCGCAAGTTCGATGATGAGGAGCTACGCCGCTCCTATTCGATCTGCGCCGGCAAGGATGAGGGCGTGCTGAAGGTCGGCATCAAGCGCGTGGATGGCGGCTGCTTTTCGACCTGGATCAATGAAAACCTGAAGACCGGCGACACGCTCGAAGCCATGCCGCCGATGGGCGCCTTCTTCACGGCGATCGAGCCGGATGTCGCCAAGCACTATCTCGGTTTTGCCGGCGGCAGCGGCATCACGCCCGTCCTCTCGATCATCAAGACGGTGCTCGCGCGCGAGCCGCGTGCGGTCTTCACGCTGGTCTATGCCAACAGGCAGATCAGTTCGATCATGTTCCGCGAGGAACTCGACGATCTGAAGAACCTCTATCTCGGCCGTCTCTCGGTGCTGCATATTCTCGAAAGCGAGGCGCAGGAGATCGACCTTTTCACCGGCCGGATCGATGCGGAAAAATGCAAGGCGCTCTTCAAGAGCTGGATCGATCTGACGTCGGTTGCGACAGCCTTCATCTGCGGTCCCGAGCCGATGATGCTGGCGATCGCTGCGGCGCTCCGTGAGCACGGAATGCGCGACGACCAGATCAAGTTAGAGCTTTTCGCTTCTTCACAGCCCGGCCGCGCCCGCCGCAAAATGGAGAGTGTCGCCGCCGCCGATCATGAGACGAGCTGTGAGGCGACCGTCACGCTCGATGGCGCGACGCGTGTCTTCAAGTTTCCCAAGCATGGTCAGTGCCTGCTCGACGCGGCGCTCGAAAACGCGATGGACGCACCCTACGCCTGCAAGGCGGGGGTCTGCTCCACCTGCCGGGCCAAGGTTCTCGAAGGCGAAGTCGAGATGGAGGTCAACCACGCGCTCGAGGATTATGAGGTGCGCCAGGGCTATGTGCTGACCTGTCAGTGCTACCCGCTTACCGACCGCATCGTCGTCAGCTACGACCAATAGGCCGGGCCGCATCGAAGGGAGGAACGACATGTCCGAGACGATGCCGATCGAGCAATATCTGGAGGAGGGCGGGATGCTCTCCTCGCCCGACAATGTGCCTGCTCGCTATCGTGGCGAATTGCTGCGTCTGATGGCGAGCTTCGTCGATAGCGAGCTGGCCGGTTCCGCCGGTTTTGCCGATATCATCAACGATGCGCCCGGCATTCAGGAGCGCATTTCCGCGGCACGCATCGTGCTGGAAAAGACCGATCACGCCGGCCAGGTTTTGAAGATCATGGAGACCTTCGGCGTCGATGGCGGCCGCTACGCCGTGCACCACCCCTGGGCGGTAAGGCTCGCCCGTGATGCCGATATCGGCGCTGTCAGGCAAGGCGGCGACATGCGGCTTTCCGTCTTTCACTATCCGCTTGAAGGCTGGGCGGATGCTGTCGTCATGAATGTTTTGATGGGCACAGCCAGCGTCGTCCAGCTGAAGGAGCTCGCCCGCGTATCCTATCAGCCGCTAGCCGAAGTCTTTCGTGCCGTCCTGCCGCGCGAGAAGCGGCATGCGGAACTCGGTGCTGCCGGCCTTGCCCGCATCGTCGCTGAAGATGGGGGGCGGGCGAAGGCGCGGGCTTCGGTTGCCTATTGGTATCCCCGCGTTGCCGCGAGCTTCGGCCATGCCGGCTCGGCCCGCTTCGAGACATTGTCGCGCTTCGGCCTGCGCCATCAGCCTAACGAGACCCTGCTTGCCGAATGGCAGGCTGAAGTTGATGCGCAGCTGTCCGCGCTTGGACTGAATTAAGCAGCTCCGGAAAACTGCGGAACGGTTTTCCCTTCGAAACTGCTGGGAACGATGAAGGAAGGAAATTCGGATGAACATCATGGCAAGCCAGCCGCGCCGGCTTGAAAGCTACGTCGGAGGTATCTGGGTCGCCGGCGCCAAGCAAGGCGTGCCGCTGCTCGATGCGTCCACAGGCGAGCCTGTCGCGTCAATCGATTCCTCCGGCATCGATTTCAAGCAGACATTGGCACATGGCCGCGACAAGGGCGGGCCGGCGCTCAGGCGCATGTCCTTCCACGAGCGCGCCGCGATGCTGAAGGCGCTTGGCCAGGCGCTGCTCGACAGGAGGGAAGAATTCTACGCGCTTTCGACGGCAACAGGCGCCACGCGCGCCGACAGCTGGGTTGATATCGAAGGCGGTATCGGTACCCTGCTGTCCTACGCCTCCAAGGGCCGGCGCGAGCTGCCGAATGCGCGCGTGCTGCTCGATGGCGATGTGGAGCCGCTTTCCAAGGATCAGAGTTTTTCCGCGCAACATATCTTAAGTCCCCTGCAGGGCGTTGCTGTTCACATCAACGCTTTCAACTTTCCTTGCTGGGGCATGCTGGAAAAAGTCGCGCCGACCCTGCTTGCCGGCGTCCCGGCGATCGTCAAGCCGGCGAGCCAGACGGCCTACCTCACCGAACTTGTGGTCCGCCGCATCATCGAAACCGGTCTGTTGCCGGAAGGTGCGCTGCAGCTTATCTGCGGTTCGGTCGGCGATCTTCTTGACCATGTCGACGGCCAGGATGTGGTGACCTTTACCGGCTCCGCTGCCACCGGCCAGCGCCTGAAGACCCACAAGGAGATCGTCGAGAATTCCGTGCGCTTTACCATGGAGGCCGACAGCCTCAATGCGGCCGTGCTCGGTCTCGATGCCGCCCCGGGCACGGAGGAATTCGACCTCTTCGTCAAGGAGGTCGTCCGCGAGATGACCGTGAAGGCCGGTCAGAAATGCACGGCCATCCGCCGTGTGATCGCGCCCCGGACCTATAGCGAGGCACTGATTGAAGCCTTGAACGATCGCCTCGGTAAGACGGCGATCGGAAATCCGTCCGATGAGACGGTTCGCATGGGGCCGCTTGCGAGCCTCGGCCAGCGCGAAGAAGTGAGGGCGCGCATTCGTGATCTCGCCAGCGAGGCCGAAATCGTCGGCGGTGATCCCGATCATCCGAGTGTCATGTCCGGCGATGCACGCGCCGGCGCCTTCCTCAATCCGGTTCTGCTTTATTGCGACAAGCCGGGTTCGGCGCGCGCCGTTCACGATGTCGAGGCCTTCGGCCCGGTCAGCACCGTCATGCCCTATGATACGGCGGAAGAGGCGGTCGATCTGGCGCGCCGCGGCAAGGGGAGCCTGGTTGCCTCCGTTTTCACCAATGATCCTCATTTTGCCGAGGACGTGGTTCTCGGTCTGGCACCATTCCACGGCCGTGTGATGATCGGCAACCGCGCCAGTGCCAAAAGCTCCACCGGCCATGGCTCGCCTCTTCCGGGCCTCGTTCACGGCGGTCCCGGTCGCGCCGGCGGTAGTGAGGAGCTGGGCGGTATCCGCGGCGTCAAGCACTATATGCAGCGCACCGCCGTACAGGGCACGCCGCGTCTGCTTTCGGCTGTCACCGGTCGCTGGATGGCCGGTGCGGATGCCCGGACAGACAGCGAGCACCCGTTCCGAAAATCGCTCGCCGAACTCAAGATCGGCGATCAGCTCATTACCGCCAAGCGCCCGGTCACGCTCGACGATATCGAGCATTTCGCCCATTTCACCGGAGATACCTTCTACGCCCATATGGACGAGAAGGCGGCCAAGGCCAATCCGTTTTTCGAGGGCCGTGTGGCGCACGGCTATCTCATCGTTTCGTTTGCCGCCGGCCTCTTCGTCGATCCGGCGCCGGGTCCGGTTCTGGCAAATTATGGGGTCGACAATCTGCGCTTCCTGACACCGGTCAATCCGGGTGATACGCTCCAGGTGCAGTTGACCTGCAAGGAGATCAATCCCCGTGCCAATGCCGAGCATGGCGAGGTGCGCTGGGATTGCAAGGTAACGAACCAGATGGATGCCGTCGTCGCGCAATATGACGTTCTGACGATGGTGGCGAAAACGAGAGAGTGAGTGCATGACGACGACCGAGCAAGACCCGCATCGCCTGGAAATGACCGTGCTGATGACGCCGGATATGGCGAATTTCAGCGGCAAGGTACACGGCGGCGCACTTCTGAACCTGCTCGACCGCGTCGCCTTTTCCTGCGCGTCGCGCTACTCCAAACAATATGCGGTGACGCTGTCGGTCGATCAGGTGCTGTTCAAGGAGCCGATCAATGTCGGCGAACTCGTCACCTTCCGCGCCTCGATCAACGATACGGGGCGTACGTCGATGGAAGTCGGCATAAGGGTGGAGGCGGAGAACATTCGATCCGGCCAGCGCCGCCATACCAATTCCTGCTATTTCACCATGGTCGCGGTCGATGAGGCCGGCCGGCCCGTTCGGGTGCCAGAGCTGGTGCCGATAACGCCTGCCGATATTCGCCGGCACAAGGCAGCCCAGCTGCGCCGCACCTTGCGCCGCGAATTCGCGCAGCGGCTGGAGGCGGTAGCGGAGACCGGCCGTGATGTCGAGGGATTAGGAGCCGACTAGATGGCGCAGATCTATTCCTATGACGGCGTAATCCCGATCATCGATCCCGCAGCCTTCGTGCATCCGGCGGCGACCGTCATCGGCGATGTCACTATCGGCCCGGCCTGCTATGTCGGGCCGGGTGCCGTGCTGCGGGGTGATTTCGGACGCATCGTGCTCGAGCGCGGCTCGAATGTGCAGGAGACTTGCGTCGTGCATAGTTTTCCGAATCTGGAAGTGACGATTGGCGAGGCGGGGCATATCGGCCATGGCGCGGTGCTGCACGGCTGCAGGATCGGCGCCAATGCGATGGTCGGCATGAACGCCGTCATCATGGACGAAGCCGTCATCGGCGAAAACGCCATCGTTGCCGCCTTGGCCTTCGTCAAGGCCGGCGCCGAAATCCCCGCAAACAGCCTTGCTCTGGGATCGCCGGCGCGTGTCGTGCGCGACCTGACGCCGGAGGAGATCGCCTGGAAGCGCCAGGGTACCGCCATCTATCAGCGCCTGGCGCTGGAGGCGAAGGAAAAGCTGGCGGCGGTCGAGCCGCTGACCGCGCCCGAGCCGGATCGCCGCCGCATTCGGGCGCCGGAATATGATCCGCTTATCCTCGAACGGATGAAGCTGGGCGGCTGATGCGCGACATCAACGTACGGCTTTGACCCCTTCGAGGATGAGGGTGGTGGCAATGTCGGCATATTCGTCGCGCGTGATCGGCCCGTTGGGCCTGAACCACATATAGACCCAGTTCATCATGCCGAAAAGCGACATGGTGACCGGCATCAATAACGGCCTGTTCTTGTTGAGGTTCGGATTGAGATCCTCGATGACGCTGGAGAAACGCCTGACGATGCGCCGCTCGATCGCTCTCAGTTCCGAAAGCTGCTCCGGCGAGAGGGTATGTGTGCCGTTCAGCTGTACCTTGTGTTCGTTGTCCGCGCCTTCGTAATTCTTCAACACGGATTTCACGAGCAGGCGCAGCCGCTCCTGCGGCGTTACGTCGGTGCGGTCTGCCGCCTCGATTGCGCTTTCGAGTTCCGTCAGATGCGTTTGCACGATGTCGAAGATCAGCGCATCCTTGCCCGGATAGTAGTGATAGAGCAGGGCCTTCGAGACATTGCCGCGCGAGGCGATCATCGACATGGAGGCTTTTTCCATGCCCACCTCGGCAAAGACCGCTGCGGCACTTGCTAAGATGCCACGCTGTTTTTCCTCGAAATCAACTGCGCGCGTGCGTGCCATGTCGTTCTGCTCTGCTCATTCCCCGTCGGTCGTGGCTGCCTGGTGCGGCCGGTTTCCTATATACAGTCAAATCCTTGCCGCGCTATCCCGCCGGATGCCCAATCATTCCTTCGGGCGATTATCGACGACGCGCTTCGCTTTGCCTTCGGAGCGTGCAACGCCGCCCGGCGGATGCACAGTGATCTTCGTCGAGACGCCGACCACGCTCTTGATGTGATGGGTAAGTTCCTTTGCAGAAACGCTTCGCGCAGTTTCGTCCGCCGCCGCCAGCGTGCACTCCACATGAACGGTCATGTTGTCCAATCGGCCGGAGCGCGTCAGTTCGATCTGGAAATGCGGCGCAAGCCCGCGGCATTTCAAGATCTGTTCCTCGATCTGTGTCGGGAACACATTGACACCGCGCAGGATCATCATGTCGTCGCAGCGGCCCGTGACCTTCTCCATGCGGCGCATCGAGCGTGCGGTGCCGGGCAGCAGCCGTGTCAGGTCGCGCGTGCGGTAGCGGATGATCGGCAGACCTTCCTTGGTGAGCGTCGTAAACACGAGCTCGCCGATCTCGCCATCGGGCAAAACGTCGCCGGTGACCGGGTCGATGACCTCCGGATAGAAATGGTCCTCCCAGATATGCAGCCCGTCCTTGCTCTCGACGCATTCGTTGGCGACGCCTGGCCCCATGACTTCCGACAGCCCGTAAATGTCGACGGCATGCATGTCGAAGGCGTGCTCGATTTCGTCACGCATGGCATTGGTCCATGGTTCGGCGCCAAAGATACCGACGGCGAGCGAGCTTTCGCGCGGGTCGAGGCACTGGCGGCGGAATTCGTCGAGAATCGACAGCATGTAGGAGGGCGTGACCATGATGATACGCGGCTTGAAATCCCGCATCAGCATGACCTGCCGCTCGGTCATGCCGCCGGAGACGGGGACCACCGTGCAGCCGAGCTTTTCCGCGCCGTAATGCGCGCCGAGGCCGCCGGTGAAGAGGCCGTAACCATAGGCGATATGGACGAGGTCGCCAGCGCGGCCGCCCGAGGCGCGGATCGAGCGGGCGACAACGGTC
>NZ_JAUQTZ010000201.1:0-8426 GCF_059803845.1 Rhizobium sp. UFLA01-1127
TGCCATCGATCAGGCTGATCGCCGCCTCGACCGAGCAGCCCGGATTGCAGTCGAAGCGGGAATGACGAGCCTTGGCCATGGTGGTATCCTTTTGATCCTTAGATGCGTCTTTGCTTGTAGTTCGCGTATTGTAGTTATTGCAGGTTTCTGATCGCGTGCAACATGCCAGATGCGTATTCCTTGACCTGCGGCGACAGCGGAAAGCCGATCAATATCGCAGGCAATCTATTGAATTTACGCCGTAATGACGAGCAGTCGCCGCTTCCTGCAATCGGCTGCAGGGTATCCAAATGGATACTATTGGCAAGCGTTGTGCGTATCCACAGACAACGCCGGTACGCTACATTGAGATGACTTGTTCGACGATCCTACCAGCTGGTGGGATCGCTCAAGCCACCAGGAAGCAACCTCAAGGAATTCCCGAATGTCGGAAAACAGCTTCATCTCCCGTTCGATCACTCGCGAAGCCGCCGCAAGGCTCGTCGCGGAAACCATCGCCGCATCGGAGCGCGTCGGCTTTGAACCAGTCGTCGCCATCGTGGACGCCGCAGGAAACCTCAAGGCTTTCGAGCGCAGCGACCGCAGCTCATACCTCGCCGTTAACATCGCCATCGACAAGGCCTACACGGCAGCCTCCTTCGGCCTCTCGACGGCACAGTGGGTTGACCTCCTTGAAGATCGAGGCGCATCGAACCTTCGCCACGTCCCGCGTGTGATGGCGGCGGCCGGCGGCTTCCCGATCACGGAGGACGGCATGATCATCGGTGGCCTCGGCATCTCCGGCGGAAGCTGGGCGCAGGACCAGGAAGCTGGCGAAGAAGCACTTCGCAATTTCGCCAAGTGAAAGCAGTTCAAGGAGCACAGAAAATGAAAGCAGTCGGATACAAAACCCCCTCGGCCATCGACGCGGCAGATTCCCTCGTAGATATCGAGATCGCCAAGCCAGTCCCTGAAGGGCATGACATTCTGGTCGAGGTGAAGGCGGTTTCGGTGAACCCCGTCGATTACAAGGTCCGTCGCAGCACGCCACCGGCGCAGGGCATGGACTGGAAGGTTGTCGGATGGGACGCGGCCGGCGTCGTCGCCACCATCGGCCCCGAGGTCACCAGGTTCGCTCCGGGTGACGAGGTCTGGTACGCGGGTTCGATCCTTCGGTCAGGCACCAACGCGGAGTTCCATCTCGTCGACGAACGCATCGTCGGTCGCAAGCCGTCCAAGCTGGACTGGTCCGACGCTGCCGCTCTGCCGCTGACCACGCTGACAGCCTGGGAAGCTCTTTTTGACCGGATGAATGTGAAGAAGCCGGCATCGGGTGCTGCGAACGCCATTCTGATCATTGGCGGTGCTGGCGGCGTCGGTTCGATCGCCATCCAGATTGCCCGGCAGTTCACAGAACTTACCGTCATCGCCACCGCGTCGCGTCCGGAAACGCGCGAGTTCGTGACGAAGATGGGCGCCCATCACGTCGTCGATCATTCGAAGCCTCTGGCGCGGCAGATCGCGGATCTGGGCATCGGCGCGCCTGCCTTTGTGTTCTCGACTACCCAGACGGAGATGCACGTGGCGGAGATCGCAGAGTTGATAGCCCCGCAGGGTCGCTTCGGGCTGATCGACGATCCGAAGAGCTTTGACGTCATGCTGTTCAAGCGCAAGGCGGTGTCGATCCATCACGAGCTGATGTTTACCCGCTCAATCTATCAGACGCCCGACATGATCGAACAGGGACGAATTCTCGACGAGATCGCTGCCGCGGCCGATGACGGCCGCATCCGCTCCACGGCGACGGTGCGCCTCGGCACGATCAATGCCGACAACCTCAAGAAGGCGCATGCTCAGCTCGAGAGCGGCTCGACCATCGGCAAGGTCGTCCTAGAAGGGTTCTGACGGTTCATTTGTGTCGAGATTTCATTCGACTTTGCATTTCATAGCAACCCTGCTTAGAAGTTGATATCACAAATTCGGCAATGGGATCTCAGCCACTAAATGGATCAGCCACAAATGCAAATCTGCGTCAAAACGCTGCGAAACTGAATAGCCGCCCCAAATCGGCCATTCCAAGCAAGCAAGGCCGGTGTCCAATATTGAAGAAATTCATAAGTTTTGGAGCGAAACTCTCATGAAATTCGATCAACAGCAATGAATGTCGATGACAGGGAGGCCATTTTTACGAAGATCGATTCTTTCGACACATTAATGTACAGCGTTCTCCAAACATAGAGGATACGAAAAACCGATCCTTTGTGAGCGTCCCTGGCGGGACAGCCGATGCGCTCGCTGGGGACTGCGAGAGTAGTCCTGCTCGTGGAGATAGGCAACGCTTCTAATTATTAAGGGTTCTCAGGTATTTCCTCCCATAGCTTGTGAAGACGAAGGCCGGGACTTGGAAACCCCACACGGTTAGGAAGCTTGGTGCCGCAGCGACCGGGTAACGGTCGTGCATGTTCAGCCTTGAGCCAAAGGCTTTGTGCCAGACTCATCCTCAGGTTTCCTAGAAGTGCCGATTTCTGTTGCGCATTCGCGATCCTCTGATGCGACTAGCCCGGATCTCGAGCGGGACACAAGCGGAGGGACGGAGTTCGGAGAGGTGACAATATTGCGGGAAGACTATCGAAGCCAGCGAAGTGGCCATTTCAGACCCACCTCGTTTTCCCCGGAACAGTGGCTCGATTCCCTGACGCCAGTCGCTGCTTGGCGACTGGTGGTCTTTAGCTCAATCTGTATTGCAGGCTTGGATTGGCTTTTCCAAGCCAGCAGCATCCACAATGGCGGCCCGCTCTATATGCTGCCAATTTGCATCGCGTGCTGGCGTTTCGGTTTCAAAACTGGGATGAGCGTCGCGGTCGCGGAAATTACATTGTCGGCTGCAATCTTGCTCGGAGTTTCCAGTCATCCGGACGCGAGTGCGATGATCGGGCTGGTAGTGCAACTTATCAAATTCGGATGTGCGGCTGGTATCGTGTCGCGCTTCCGGCAAAGCTTCGACCGGGAACGCCTCCTTGCGCGGCGGGATTGGATGACAGGTATTTTGAATCGGCAGGAGTTCCAACGCCAGGCTGAGGCAATGCTTGCGCCGGCAAGGACGCGCAATCAGCCTTTGCTACTTGCCTATTTCGATCTTGATGGTTTCAAGGACGTTAATGATCGGTTCGGACACCAAGCGGGTGACCGGCTCCTGCAACGTCTTGCAGAAGAGGGGAAGTCGCTCATTAGCCTGGAGGATTGTTTCGGGCGGATGGGCGGCGACGAGTTTGCCGTGATGATAAAGCTGTCCAAGACAGAATACGCCCCAGAAGTAGCGGAGCGGTTGCATGCGGGGCTCACGGCAGCATTGGAGGACACCGGCCACAGTGTCACATGCAGCATGGGCGCGGTAATTGCCCTTCCCGGTGACCGCACTTCGCTGCACGAGCTGTTGCGTCAGGCTGATCAGCTCATGTATTCGGTGAAACGTGACACTAAAGCTGGCTTCAGCTTGGCAGGCCATGTTCCTCCGTTTGATGACGAGCCCTTGCTGTCTCTAAGACAGCAGAAATGCTCGCATATTCATCTTTAAAGTGGTCGAGCAGTATTGGCCTTTGCCCCACGCGCTGCGGTGCCGCTGGCACAGGCAGTGATGTGGAGACCGACGGCGTCGTCCGCTCGAAGGTCGCTTTCGTCGGTAAGTGTGAATGCAAAATTGCTTATGGATTTCTCCTTTTTGTGATTGCTGGCCAATACAGGAAGGACTGCGGAGGCTGTATGCGAGGCCCATTGCAAGCATTCCTCCCCGGCTGAGAATCTCGTTGCTGGCATCACTGCTTCAGCTCTTTGCGTTTGTTGGAGATCCGATTGGAGGTAGGACGTGCGACTTGTCATTTCGTACACTCTTTGGTGTATATGAGATGTCCCTGAGCGCGCTATTAGGCGTCTTGAAGTTCCCGAAAAGCATCGCGTTCTGCCAACAACGCCGCACTTCCGGCAGGCTTTGCATTCATGAAACGTTGCCGCCGATGACGGGGATAGATGCATTCTGGCAGGGCAGTGCGATTGGTGAGGTCAAGCGCCCCTTGAGCAGGTCGCTTGACGGTGGGCCTAATCGATTGAACATTATGCCGCCCAGTAATAGTTTCCCTCCAGATCGTCCAATAGGGACGGACCACCTGGGATCCAGCCAAGAGCGGAGCGGGTGAAGGTGCTTGAGCATGGGTTGTCGCAAGCGGCAAACGGGGCCAGCCAACCGAAATGCTTTCCAGCGCTGATGTCTCGCTCCGAGGAAATCGGGACGTGGAGATGGCCCGCAATTTTCTCGGCGATCGCGCGAAACTCCACGCCTTCCTCTGCAACGGCGTGATAGCGCGTTCCGGCGACGCCTTCTTCCAACGCCAATCGATAGAGCTTTGCGGCGTCGCGGACATGCACCGCTGGCCAACGATTCCGACCGTCTTCGATGTAGACAGATTTCTTGTTTTTACGGCTGAGCTTGATGATCGCGGGAACAAGGCCGCCGTCACCCATACCGTGGACCGAAGGGGGAAGTCTTATGATGGACGCACGAACGCCCAAGGAAGCCAACTCCTCTACCTTTTCCTCGTGTTTCGCGCGAATGTATCCTGGCGATCGCGGCGTGGGGAGATCTTCTTCCTGAGCGCTGTCATTTGGTTTGTTTCCGGGGCTTGCGAGGCCCATGGTCGCGAAGGTCGTCACAAACGGCTTTCCCGAGGCCTTGAGGGCATTTCCCATTGCGGATAGCGCGTCCAGTTCGGTAGCGGCGGTTGCCGCCATGAACCGCCTAACGATGCCTCTGGGTGCTCCGCCGAGCATGATCCTCACCAAGCGTGAAAAAGTCGCTTTTGCCGGCGTATGCATGAAGGCGAGATGGATGACTCCGTCAGCCTCCGACGCCGCCTTTGCAAGTGTACGCTGGTCATCAAGTATGCCCCTCAACGGGGCCAGCCCCTTGTTCGCCAGTTTTTTTGCTGATTCAGCCGTGCGAGCGAGTCCGATTACGGAATGGCCGTTAGCGACGAGTTCATCAACGACGGCACTTCCTATAAATCCCGTCGCGCCTGTAACAAATACTTTCACGACCGCATCTCCTTTCCTGACGCTGTTTTGCACCAAGTGTGCAGCTTCAAAAGAAAGATATGTATTTTCTCGAGTTGATCTATAATCAAAGCGCCACGATATTTTATTAAGCGTCCAAATGGATCCATTGAGTCAAGTCCTAAGCCTGTTGAAACCATCAGGCGTTTTCTGGCACCTTGTAGAGGCGCGGGGAGATTGGAAGATCGGGTTTAACCCGGAAAATGTCGTCGTTTTCGGACAGATGTTGAGCGGTACTGCGACTGTCAGGAGGGCCGACGGAATAGAATTTGTAGTGGATGCGGGAGACTTCCTGCTCATGGTCGATCCCCGTCTTGGTCGATGGCGATTGGCACAGGTCGTGAGGTGATCGAGTTCAAGACCCTTCTTTCTAGGTCTGGTCCGCTTGCTGTCGATGAAAGCAAATTCGCAGGTGCGAAATTCATTGCGGGCAATTTCTCTTTCGCTGTCGCGAGCTCCGAGCTATTTCGGTTTATCGTGAGGTCAGTGGCTCTCATCAAATCGGGAGAGATGGAAAATCAACGCTTGATAGCACTGTTGTCCGCGCTTGGAGATGAGGTGATGGATGAACGTCCCGCCAGAAACTTCATCGTGGAGCGACTGCTGGAGGTGATACTGGCCGAAGCCTTGCGTTACAGAGGTTTAGCAATGGAGATAGCGTCCCCGGGCCTGATCGCCGGCTTGCAAGACCCCAAAGTGGGATCGGCCTTGAAGCTCGTTCATAAAGACGCGAAAAAGTCATGGACGGTCTCACAGCTTGCTAGAGACGTCGGGCTCTCGCGATCCGCCTTCGCGATGCGCTTCACCGATATCGTCGGCGTGCCACCCATAGACTACATCAGCCGTTGGCGCATGCTGCTCGCGAAGAATGCGCTCGCTGATTCAAGCCTTTCAATGGCGGAGATTGCGGAAATGGTTGGCTTCCAATCGGTCAGCGCCTTCAGCACGTCCTTCAAACGGGAGACCGGATTACCGCCGTCAGCCTATCGGAAGGCTTCGGTCAGGTGAAATGGACTTTCGTGCGCCGGATGACGCCGTGGTCGCCATGTCCAAGTCGCTCGATGACGTCATCGTGAGCGATGCTTGTGTAAGCGGTTCATTTGCGTCGCGACTTCACCCAGCTTTGCATTGCGCCGTGGTCCCGTTTCCATATCGATATAACAAGTTCGTCAATGGGTACTTGGTCACCGAACGGATGAGCGTCAAATGGAAATACTGGCCGGAATGTTGTAAAATTCGACAGACTTCGGGAATCTACCGTTCAGGCATTCCATCGTATTGCACGATAACTAAACATGTTTCACGGCTGAATCCCCGAGCCGACGGTCATAGGTCGCCGGGAAGAAGCGGGATGTTTTGCAGTGGATTGGATTAAAGTGTATCTAATCGGGTAACCAGATCTGAAAACGCGGCTGCTAGAGAAGGTTTTCCTTTCGAGACGCCTCACATGATCCTGGAATTGCAGAATGCCATTCTTGAAATGATCGCCAAAGGCGAACCGCTGGCGGATACGCTCTCGACGCTTTGTTTGATGGTCGAAAGAGCCGTTCCTGGTGTTGCGGCCACCGTCTTGAAGTCCAACGGCAACGGCTTGTCGACATTGGCGGCACCATCGCTGCCAGTGTCATATTCCGGGGCTGTCGACACCCTGGAGATCGGGCCTTTCGCTGGTTCTTGCGGTACGGCCGCCTTCCTTGGAATACCGGTGGTGGTCACCGACATAGAAGCAGATCCCAGATGGACCGACTATAAGGCACTTGCTCTTCCGCTCGGTCTGAGGGCGTGCTGGTCTAGTCCGATCAAGAGCGCCGATCGTGTGGTCGGTACTTTCGCCTTCTACTATCGGGAGAACCGTGGACCGAGTATACTTGAGCAGAGGATCGTGGATGCGTGTGTCCATCTCTGCTCGATCGCAATCGAGCGTGACGAACGGGTTTCGGAGCGTCAGCGGTTAACCTACATGGATGCACTTACTGGCTTGCCGAACCGAGCTGCCTTCGATCTGGCTCTCCAGAACCAGGCGAATTCCACAAGCGAGAGCTGGGGTATCGTGGTTGGGGACCTCGACAACCTCAAACTGGTAAACGATACGTTCGGTCATGCTGCGGGTGATGCCCTGATCCACGTCGTGGCGAAGAGGATCGCTGCAGGAGCGGGCAATGAGCATGCATACCGGCTCGGTGGCGACGAATTTGCAATCATCGTCCTCTGCGAAGACGAGTTTGATCTACAGCGCAAAGCGGCTCAGATCTTGAAAGTGGTCGAACCGTCATCAGAATGTGGCGGACATATTGTTTTTCCATCAATGACACTGGGCGGCGCTCTTGCAACGGGAAATATCGATCTTGAGCAGGTACGTCAAAACGCGGATATCGCTCTCTATCACGCCAAAGAGCATGCCCGGGGGCAGTTTGTTGCGTTCCATCCTGGCCTCGGGACAACGTTGATGCGCCGCTTTCGAGCGGTGAGAGATGTCAGCTTGGCTCTGTCGGAGAACCGCATTGAGGCTTACTATCAGCCCATCGTCCGGCTTGACACGCGCGAGGCTATCGGCCTGGAAGCATTGTGCCGGATGAAAACCCACTCCGGCGACGTCGTTGCAGCAGCGCATTTTCATGAGGCGACCAAAGACGCCCACGTTGCAGCCATGCTGACGGAAAGGATGCTGACCAAGGTGGCGAAGGATATGCGGACATGGCTCGACAAAGGGCTTCCTCTGCAGCATGTCGGCGTCAATCTTTCGGCCGCCGACTTCCGCAAGGGAGGACTGCGCGAGAAAATTTGCCAGCTCTTCCAAGCGGCGGACGTTCCGCTCAAACACCTGATCCTTGAGGTAACGGAATCCGTTTATCTCGGACAACGTGACCACGTGGTCGCAAATGAGATCAAGGCTCTGCGGTTTGAAGGCTTGAAGGTGGCGCTGGACGACTTTGGCACCGGCTATGCTTCCCTGACCCATTTGCTGACCGTTCCTGTCGACATCATCAAGATCGACAAGTCGTTTATTGACCGGACCAGGCTCGATGATGCGGGGATGGCCATCGTCGAGGGCTTGATTTCAATCGCTGGAAAACTTGGCATTCGCGTCGTAGCGGAAGGGATCGAGGAAGAAGAACAGGCGCGACGTCTTGAAGAGTTCGGTTGCAAGCTTGGCCAAGGATATCTCTTTGCACGGGCGATGGATGGATCGAAGGCTGGAGAGTTCCTCCTAGCCCACGGTCAGCGTGGCGTTCACAGTAGTTCGTCCCGTGAGCCGCTCCGGTATTCCGTGAGCGTCCGGTGAACGGATTTTGCTGAACGAGCCAGTTAGGCGATGTTCTGGCATTAGAACCAGCATTAGTGCT
>NZ_JAUQTZ010000202.1:0-8230 GCF_059803845.1 Rhizobium sp. UFLA01-1127
CGCCAGAGTCGTCGGCAGCGTCAGATGTGTATAAGAGACAGATTCAACGCTCTTCCGAAAATCATTGCAGCGATACGGTCAGAACTTCCGGATATTCACCTGGTGCTGAAGGAGATGCTGACCGCGGAACAGATCGAAGCGCTCGACGGCGGTCGGATCGACATCGGTTTGATGCGGCCGATGTTCAAGGAGGGTGCGTTCGAGAGCGTGACGATATATTCCGAGCCCTATGTGGTTGCGCTCCACGAAGACCATGTCCTGGCGGGACGATCGTCGCTGGAACTGTCCGATCTGAAAAACGAGCAGCTCATCACCACGCCTCAGGCGAAGCGGCGATATTGGGAGGCAAGATTCCGAGGGGTATTTGCCAGGGGAGATATCCAGCTCCCCGTCGTCCACGAGGTTCATCAAATCCACGCTATCATCGGATTGGTCGCAAGCGGCTCGGGGATCGCATTCGTTCCGGAATCCGTGCAGGCTATTCGGCTTCAAGGTGTCAAATACCTTCCCATATCAGATAGAACGGCGCCGACATCGGAACTGGTTGCGGCATGGCGCAAGCAGGACAAGGCGTCCCCTCTTCGATTAATCACATCAATCATACAGCGCTACCGGCTGCCGAAATCCAAAGCGAACTAGCGCGCCGGCCCACGGCTTAACCCTTATCAATTTCAGCCGCCATGTCGGAGCAATCATGCCAAGATCGAACAGCGTCCAAACGGAAACTAGTTCCTCCTGCTGCTGTGCGACGGGCGGGCGGGAAAGCACGCCCCTCCCGTCACCCGTTTCCATCATGCCTTCAATCGGGACACGAGCGAGCGACATCGTTCGATTGTCGGGGGGGCAATCCTTCGTCGGAACGAACAGGGTCGCCATCAAAGCTGACGGTGAAGGCCCGAAACGGAGCATAAAGCTCCGCCCCTTCGGCATCGACCGCTTCGCGGTTTGTGGTTCTCGCTTTTCGGACTTCGTCGCATCGACCGGCTATGCCACTGACGCCGAGCGGTATGGCTGGAGTTACGTGTTCCATCTATTGCTACCGGACGCCGAGCGGTTCCTTTCGCCTGTAGGTCTGCCCTGGTGGAAAAAGGTCGATGGCGCGAACTGGCGTTCGCCCGAGGGACCCGGGTCCGATCTTTCCGGCCGTGAAGATCATCCCGCAGCGCACATATCCATGAGGGACGCGGAGGCTTTCGCCAACTGGAGCGGCGGACGGCTCCCGACCGAGGCGGAGTGGGAATACGCCGCGCGAGGCGGGCTTGCGGACCCCAAGTTTCCATGGGGCGATCAGGAACCGACTGACGAGAACGTGTTCTGCAACATCTGGCAGGGCAAATTCCCTTATTCGAATTCTATGGCCGATGGGTACCTGTCGACCGCTCCGGTTAGCAGCTTTGAACCGAACGGCTTCGGTCTTTACAACATGAGTGGCAACGTCTGGGAGTGGTGCCAGGACCGTTTCCGCGTCCGTTCGCTTTCGAAACTGGCAAAGGCCCGCTCCGTACAGGCGGACGCGGAAGACGAATACGTGATGAAGGGTGGGTCGTACCTCTGCCACATCAGCTATTGCTATCGATACCGGATTGCCGCGCGCTCCGGGCGGTCGGCCGACTCCTCTGCTGGAAACACCGGTTTTCGCGTCGCCTACGATTGAAAATCGTTAGTAGGCTACGGACTATGATGCCTCGGCTTGATAACAATTTTTAATTTCCGCATCGACCACAAGAAGTTGATGTTCGTCAGAAGCGGTTGCCGGAACTGATTGCCAGACGAAGCGCCATGCCCCGCACCAACCGAGCTGGAGTTTCCATGACCACCGTCAGACCGTCTATCATCGTCGTCATGGGTATCAGCGGTTCCGGAAAAGCTCGCTCGGGAAACTCTTGGCGCGAAAGCTGGCCGGCCAGTTCGTCGAAGGCGACGAACTTCATCCTGCCGCGAATATCGAAAAGATGTCGGCCGGATTTCCCTCGATGACGCCGATCGGGCACCATGGCTAGATAGCATCTCCACCAAACTTAGGGAGCAATTGACCGGCGGACCGCCGGTCGTCGTGTCGTGTTCCGCATTGAAGAAGAGCTACCGGGACCGTCTGCGGGCCGGTGTTGCGGATGCAAGTCTATTGTTTGTTTTTCTCGACGGTTCGCTCGAAGTCCTTCCGATCGTATGCGAGCTCGTGAAGGTCACTTCATGCCGTGCAACTTTTGAGCACCCAGATCGCCGCTCTCGAGCTCCCGATCGGTGAGCCTGACGTCTTGCGGCTCGACATCGCAGTGCCCCTGGAGACGAGCGCTCAGAGAGTGTTTGATCACTTCGCCAGCCTCTCTTAGAACAGGTTCCGTGAACCCCGGAAGCGAAAAGACTTATAAAGGAAAATTATTTTTCTATAATCAGTTATTCCGATATCTCCCGTCTCGAGGTTAGCGCGGACGCTTTGCGGCCGTGCTTGCAGTCGGTGAGGAATTTCCGCAGCACTGGGCAAAATATGAACGCGGGTTTCGAGCGCAATGCGCTGCGAATTCTAATCGCGTATCCAGGTATTCCATATGCCAGCCGGAATCCAATTGTCCAAGACGAAGGCCGATACTGAAAGATGACGGTCGCCGGCTCATGCGACGTCATCCCAGCAAGATGGAGCCGAAATGCCACAAATGCCAGCCCAGGATACAGGACAGCCGAGAAAGCTGAACGTCCTCTTCGTCACAGTCGATCAATGGCCTGCCAATTTGCTTGGCTGCGCTGGTCACGAGGTCATCGAAACTCCAACGCTCGATCATCTGGCGAGCATCGGCACCCGCTTCACGAGGGCATATTCCGAATGCCCGATATGCATTCCCGCCAGGCGATCGATCATGACGGGTACGAGCCCCCGCACCCACGGCGACAGGGTGTTTCAACCGTCACTCACCATGCCCACCGAGCTGCCGACGCTGGCCGAGACGTTTCGAGGCTCAGGCTATCAGACCCAGGCGGTCGGCAAGCTCCACGTCTACCCGCAACGAAATCGCATCGGCTTCGAGGAAGCATTGATTGCTGAGGAAGGTCGTGGCCCCCTCGGAGGCGTCGACGACTACGAGATGTTCCTGGCCGATCGCGGCTATCCCGGCCAGCAGTTTCTGCACGGGATGAGCAATAACGAATATGGCTGGCGCACCTGGCACCTGCCGGAAGAATTGCACGTCACCAACTGGACGACCTGGGCGGGGGCCCGCACGATCAAGCGCAGGGACCCTACCCGCCCTTCCCTTTGGCATGTTTCTTATACTGCCCCCCATCCGCCTCTCATCCCGCTCGCAAGCTATATGGAAAGGTACCGGCATCGCGAAATCGATAGCCCACACATCGGCGACTGGGCCGTGAACGACGAGGCGCTTCCATATCCGTTGCGGCTGACGAGGGAATATTGGCAAAAGCTCCCGCCGGTTCAGCTGGCGGATACCCGCCGGGCGTTCTATGCCCTGTGCACGCACATAGACCATCAGCTTCGAGTCTTGATCGGTACCCTCCGCGAAGAGAACTTGCTCGACGACACGGTCATCCTGGTAACAAGCGACCATGGGGACATGCTCGGCAACCACGGCTTCTACGCCAAACGGTTGATGTACGAAGGCTCGGCAAACGTTCCGATGATACTCGTGGGCCCGAAGGCTGACTCCCGTACCCAGCCTGGCACGGTCGATGACAGGCTGATCGGCCTTCAGGACATCATGCCGTCCTTGCTGGACCTTTGTGGGCTTCCGGTTCCGGCCTCATGCGAGGGTATTTCGATGATCGGGACGAAGAAGCGCGACACGCTGTATTGCGAGGCTCTCGACGGGGCGAAAGCAATGCGGATGGTGCATGACGGCCGACACAAGCTGATCTGGTATCCCGCCGGCTCGGTCTTCCAACTGTTCGACCTGCAGGAAGACCCTCGGGAAATGAGTGACGTGGTCAACCATGACGCATATGCGGCCGTCCTCTCGCGCCTGAAAGGCGTTCTTCGTGACGAGCTTTTTGGAGACGACTTGGACGCTGTCTCCGGCGACGATTTCAAAGGTATTCCGGTGCCGCTCTTCAAGGTCGAACCCAACCGCGGACTTTCCGGGCAGCGTGGACTGCATTTTCCGCCGCCCCCACTTCAGGACCCGTCGATTGTCGTCGGAGGAGCGTGAATTTTCAAATGCCAACATGGGAGGAACGAAGTGAACGACACGAGTTGCCACGCTTGTCGGGGAATCGGCTTTGGCGCGCGACGTACATCGAGGAGGTTGCGCACGCAACTTGGTCATGTTGCCGAAAAAGCATGCACCGATGCGAATATTTCTGCCGAAGGTCGAACGATGGTCCGCTCTCCGCGACCAAGCGACGATTGACGACGTCCGCCTGACCACGGCGCTCAGGTGGAGGGAGAAGCACATCGTCCCTCCATTAAAGACCTAGAGGATCAAAACAATGACTTTGCATCAGCAGACGGCTGCAATTCAGCAGCCGACCCATATGTCCGAAGCAGCAGAGCGAGCCTTTAGCCGCGCAGCCTGGCGCTTGATGCCACTGCTCGTCATTTGCTATCTCGCCGCCTTCCTCGACCGCGTGAATGTCGGCTTTGCGGCGTTGACGATGCGGCAAGACATCAATTTGTCAGCGACTGCTTTCGGACTCGGGAGCGGCGTCTTTTTTATCAGCTATCTCATTTTCGAGGTTCCGAGCAATCTGGCCCTGGCACGTTTCGGCGCGCGCAGGTGGATTGCCAGAATCATGATCACATGGGGGATCGTTTCCGCGCTGGGAGCCTTCGCGTGGAACGGAACCTCCTTCCTGACGCTGCGCTTCCTGCTAGGCGCGGCCGAAGCCGGCTTCTATCCGGGGATCCTAGTGTACCTGACCCAGTGGTTTCCGAACAGAAAGCGCGCGCAGATCATTGCGTTCCTCCTGCTGGCCAATCCCCTCGCCACGATCGTGGGCGGCCCTGTTTCCGGTTTCATCCTCTCGCTTGGCGCTTTCGGGCCGCTCCAGGCCTGGCAAGTGCTGTTCATCGTGGAGGCCATCCCTGCCATCGTGCTCGGTATCGTCGTTTTCTTTGCCCTGCCGGACAAAATCGCGGACGCCCGTTGGCTGACGTCCGAAGAAGCCAGGGAAGCACGAAAGGCGGTGGACAACGATATTGCCAGGAGAGAGCAGACCGCCACTGTCTCGGCTTCCCAGATTTTCACGCATAAATATGTCTGGGCGCTGGCGCTGATCTTCTTCGGGATCTCGCTGACAAATGCCACGGTCAATTTCTGGCTGCCCCAGATGATCAAGCAGGCAGGTCTCAGCGTTCTCGCCACCGGCTTCGCCTCGGCTATTCCTTACGTTTGCGCGGTGGTCGGATTGTTGTTCTGGGGACGAAGATCCGATCGGCTCGAGGAAAGGCGGTTCCACGTTATCGCACCTCTTGGTGTAGCAGTCGTGGGCGTTCTCATCGCCGCATTCGGCACGGGCGCGGCCATGACGATCGTCGGCCTGGCGATTTCGGCAACCGGGCTCTTCGCCGTCCTGCCCGTTTTCTGGACCCTGCCTCCCCAGTTCATGGTCGGCGTTGCAGCCGCGGGCGGGATTGCCGTGATCAACTCCGTCGGCAATCTCGGCGGCTTTTTTGGTCCGTCGATCATGGGATACCTCATCGACCACACCGGCAGCTATTCCGGCGGCTTTATCTTTGATGCGGCAATGCTCCTCGTCAGCGCCACCACAGTCGCGACTTTGACCCGGCCGAGAAAAATATAAGCTGCCGCAACCAGCCATGGACCGGCCATCTCTTTCGCACAGAAGGGAATGGCCGGCTCATGGGTTTCGCGCATCTTCAGCGAAAAGCCCACATCGACCCTTCGCTCCTCGACGGGCTCGTTTGCAAGCATGCGACGAAGGAGATTGCCGGCCTCCACGCCAATCCTGACCTTCGGAATCTCGACGGTCGTCAACGACGGAACACAATGGCCGAGACATGGTGATCGTCAAAGCCCGCAAGTCCGACTGTTCCGGGAATGGTAAATGCGCGCTGCTGCGCCTCACAGAGCGCTCCCAATACGATCGAACCGCCGCCGTCTAAACCGCAGATCGGCATGCGGGACCGATCCCGGGCTCAGCGGGCAGGCTATGCTCAAGCCGTGTTGTAAGTGTCGAGCTCAAACCTCGCAAACATCTCGGCTGGAACATCGTGGCGGCGCATCTCTGCGACCGCCAGCCTTGTCAACCGATCGACGACCGCGGGATCGTCGATCGGAGTGTTTTCGAGCGGATCATTCTCCAGATCGAAAAGGCGGGTATGGTAATCTTGAAAGCTTTCGCCATCATGGTTGGGAACACGCTTGGAATCGTCCCGGGCTTTGATCTTCAGAACCTGGACTTCCTTGGTGAAATCGAATGGTTTTGTGAGCTCCATGTTGCGCAGTTCCTGCAGCGAAAACGGTCCACGCATGTGCATCGGCAGCAGGCGGTATTCGTATAGATCGGTGCTGTCGAGAAACTTCGGCCGTCGATGATAGGCGTATCGCCCATCACAGATGAGAAGCGGTCCGCCGAATACGCCGGACAGGACGACATCGTGCGTGGGACCGTCGCTCGACAGCGTTTGCAGGAGGCTGGCGCCCTTGCATTCGGCAGGAACAGGGACGCCGAAATGGTCAAGGATCGTCGGCAGGATGTCGATGACCGACGTCAGTCCGCTGCGAGCCTGACCGCCCTTGCCCACGTGGTCCGGGTGATAGAGCATCAGTGGAATGTGGGAGATCTCCTGATACTGGGGCATCTTAACCTTCGCCCACCAGTCGTGCTCGCCGAGCAGGAACCCATGATCGGAAGTGACGACGAGCGCGGTGTCGCGCCATGCGTCGGTTTCGTCCATCCAGTCGAGCAGTCGTCCGAGTTGCTCGTCGCAGAACGCTACCAGTGCTGCGTACTTGTTGCGAATCCTTTCCACCTCCTCCGGCGATTCCGAGACCCGTGCATAATTCGGCCAGTCCAAGACAGGCGCGGTCACATCCGCGCCAAACTCCCTGTCCAGCCGCTCTGGAACATGGAATGGTTCGTGAGGGTCGAAGCACTCAAGCTGTAGGAACCAGTTGTCGGCGCTCTGCGCGGTCCTGAGGAATTCCAGGCCCTCGTCGAAGCATTGTGGAAGCGGAAAGTCCTCTTCCTTCACGATGAAGTCGCGGTTCACCAGATGCTGGATCTTGTGCGCCGAGCGCTTGGGGTCGGAGGTGTCGTAGTGCCGGGAATCGAACTTCTTCGAGTACCGGTCGAAATCGGGACGCAGAGAAGGTTTCCAGGGATCGTACTCTTGGCCTCGGACATTGACCCAGGTGTCGAAAGTCGTGTGGTAGCACATGCCGCCGTCTTCGAAGTAGTGGAGATGGTCGGTCACGAGATGGGTGTAGACAGTACGGTCGCGCAGGATCCTGGCGTAGGAATTGTCGAACGGCTCCAGCGGCCCCCAGGCCGAATGGAAGAAGTTGTACCTGCCCGTGTGATGGTCCCGGCGCGCCGGCATGCACGGCATGCTGCCCGTATAGTGGTTGTCGAACCGGACGGACTTCTTTGCCAGCCGATCGAAATTGGGCGTCTCGATCGAGCTGCCATAGCTCTTCAGAGCCTTCCTGTTCAGTGAATCGAAAAGTAGGAAGATCATCTTCATTTTCATATCCTCTCGAAAGATGCGGTTGCACTGCTCGGAGCAATCGGCTGCGAGCGATGCCGAGCCGGAGAATTAGTCGTCCAGATCGCGGCCCATTGGCTCGAATTTCACGCCTGTGATGGCATAGAGGCCGAGCAGAACAGCGACGCCCGCAAGGACGAAGAACGTGTTCGGAAAGCCGAGCTTGTCGACCGACCAGGGAACGATCCATGTCGTGAGGCCGACGACCGTTCTCGCCAGGCCGTTGCCGAGTCCCTGTGCGCGCCCTCTCAGATGGGTTGGCAGCATTTCCGAGGGAAGCGCCCAGAACGACGAGGCGCCAAACCAGGTCAGGAACCCGAGCGTGACGTAGGCCGCAATGAAGAGAGCGGGGATGTTGACCCAATAGACGAGCAGCACCAGGCTGATCGCACATCCCCAGCATGCGATGATCGTCGACGTGATCCGCCCGATGCGGTCGATCGTGGCAAACGCCACCAGCGATCCCGCCAGCCCGCCCACCCAGATCAGCATGCCGCCTTTCAGCGCCGCGGTGTCGCCGAGCAGGCCGACATATTTCAGGACGTAGGGAGCAAC
>NZ_JAUQTZ010000203.1:0-8178 GCF_059803845.1 Rhizobium sp. UFLA01-1127
CGCCAATACGCCGCTCCTCAAGGTGCAGGAAATGCGCGAACCGCTGATCGTCGGCCCCGGCGAGAGCCCTCATGGCCGCTGGCAGCACATCGACATCTTCTCTGGCCGCGGGCTGGTGCAGTTGATCATGGCACCGCTCTGCAATGCCGACGGGCCGGTCAGCACTGCCGTCTTCGGCACGCGCCGACCGGGCGGCTTCACATCCATCGAACAGGATGTGATCGAGCGCATCCTGCCGGCGCTGCGCAATACCTGCGAGTTGCGGGTCTTGCGTCAATGCGAACTCAGTCTGCTCGACACCTATATCGGCCCGATGACGGCAAGCCGGATTCTTGCCGGCCACATCCGTCGTGGCGAGATCGAATCCATGGAGGCCGCATTCCTGCTCTGCGACCTGCGCGGCTTCACGGAGCTTTCCAACCGGCTGCCGGGCAGCACAGTCCTCGGTCTTTTGAACGCCTATTTCGACATGGTAGTGCCGGCAATCACCCGCCAGGGTGGCGAAGTGCTCAAATTCATGGGCGACGCCGTTCTCGCCTTCTTTCCCGGCACCGACGCCCCCGGAGCCTGCAATGCCGGGCTGACTGCCGCCAGAACGATCCTCGACGAAACGGACGGCTTCCAATATGACAGCATCGGAATCAAGATCGGCATCGCTCTGCATTATGGCGAGGTCAGCTACGGCAATGTCGGCTCCGGCAGCCGCCTGGATTTCACGCTGATCGGCCCGGACGTCAATGTCGTCAGCCGCATTCAAGGCATCTGCAGCGAAAGCGGCGAAGCGCTCCTGATGTCTGAGCCGTTCCGCCGCAAAGCCGAAATCATAGACGCAGTCTCGATCGGAGCGCAGCGGCTGAAGGGCTTCACCGAGGCCATGGAGCTGTTTGCGATCGCACCTTGAATTCTCGTCTGCCAGGGTGCGGGGGTAAGCGCGCAGGAAGGAGATTGCGGGCGGGCGTCAAATTTCTGTTATCTGGAAGCGCCAGCCTTTTCCATGTCCGGGGTTCGCACCATTGGAACGCCAGCATAGAATTCGCATTTCCCACCACTCTCCGGTTACCGAAGCCGGTGTCGGGACATCCGATCGGCATGCCGATGAGCTTGATGAAACGTCCCTATCGCGATGTGCTCGCCCGACATGTGTTGCATTAAATCAACAACCGCCCTTTCCCTCCATCGACCGGCCTGGAACCCCATTTACAAACAATCCGGACGTATATACTTTTTTGGGCAGGATCTTAATTGGCTTGCGATTTGAGGGGTTTATTTCAGTCGCAAACTGACGGGGTTCCATAGGGGTGGGGACGATACCTGCAGTCAATTGCGGATGCAGTGCCTGGGTTTTTCTTCCTGTTTACAGGTTGGCGCCTTCAGGTCGGCGTGTTGTGCTCGCTCCTTGGGATATGTAAACGAATTACAACCAGGAGTTTAAAATGAACATCAAGAGCCTTCTTCTCGGCTCCGCTGCTGCGCTGGCAGCAGTTTCCGGTGCTCATGCGGCCGACGCTATCGTCGCTGCTGAGCCGGAGCCGCTGGAATACGTCCGTATCTGCGACGCATACGGCGCTGGCTACTTCTTCATCCCCGGCACCGAAACCTGCCTCAAGATCGGCGGCATGGTCCGTACCGAAGGCAAGTGGTACGATGCCTATAACCCGAATACCCATAACGGCACGCTCTGGCACACCCGCGCCCAGCTGTCGCTCGATACTGCTTCCGACACCGAATACGGCCCGCTGAAGACCAACACGGTCATCCGCTGGGACTGGCAGGAAGGCAACACGACCAGCACCAAGCTGCTCTGGGCCAACATCAGCCTCGGTGGTTTCCTCGTCGGTAAGGCCGACTCCCAGTACAACTCCTACATCGGTTACGCCGGCGACGTCATCAACGACGACGTGATCTATGACGGTCCGTACGAACTCAACCAGTTGACCTACAAGTATGATGCCGGCAACGGCTTCACGGCTGTCGTCTCGGTCGAAGATTCGAATTCCAGCGGCTCGAGCGCCGGCTACGGCGCGAAGTGGGCAACGGACGACAAGGCCAACCACTACGCTCCCGACGTTGTTGCCGGTGCTGGCTTCAAGTCCGGCGCATGGGGCTTCAAGGTCGTCGGCGGCTACGACTCGATCCAGTCGGAAGGTGCCATCAAGGCTCGTGTCGATGCCGACTTCGGCGTCTTCTCGGCCTTCTTGATGGGCGGCTGGAACACCAACGGCGACAAGCTCAACAAGTACGCCGGCACCAACCTCGACCGTTCGGCTTGCCCTGTCAACGATCCGTCGAAGTGCGGCTGGGGTGACTGGGCTGTCTGGGGCGGCGTTGGCGTTCCGATCAACGACAAGCTGAAGTGGAACCTGCAGCTCGCCTACACCGACTCGAAGATCTTTGCCGCGACCACGAACGTCAAGTGGAACCCGGTCAAGAACCTGCTTATCGAGCCGGAAGTCTCCTACACCAACTTCGATTCTGTAAATCAGGATCAGTGGGCTGGTATCCTGCGCTTCCAGCGCAGCTTCTAATACCAACTTGCCTGGCCTGCCTGGGGCCAGGCACTCGGAGCCTGATGTATGATCCATCGGGCTTCTTTCATCGATCGGTCGATCTCCGATCAAAGCCGAAGGATCCGGTCTCCCTCCGGATCCTTCTTGATTCCGGGAACCCTTTTTTTAAGCATTTCCAGGAAAAGCCCGCAGCGGTTTTCCGTCCGGCACGCGCAAAGAAATAAGAGCATAGAGCGTTTTTGCGATTCGAAGAAAAGCGGAAGCGGTCTAGAATCTGCGACGCGCCTGCCCGATGGGCGATTTGCGATCACAGGCTGAAGGCTCTCCGTCCGTCCGCCATGGGCGAGATGGGCGGCTTTCTGCTCATCGACGATCAGTGTCTTAATCTCGTGCGTAGAATCCCGCCTGATGAGCGGCGCGATCCAGCTCCTCGCGGAAATCGGGAGCGGCGAGCGCAATCAGCGCCCTTGCCCGCTCCGCCACGGATTTGCCCTTGAGGTTGGCCCAACCATATTCCGTGACGACGATATGGATATCATTGCGCGATGTCGTTACCGGACCTGTCAGCCTCGGAACGATACGCGAGAGCGTTCCCTTGGCTGCCGTCGCATGACAGGCAATGATCGAGCGCCCGCCGCGCGAAGCATAGGCGCCGCGGACAAAATCCACCTGACCGCCCGATCCGCTGAACTGCCTTTCATTGACGAATTCGGAATTGCAGGCGCCATTGAGATCGATCTGCAGCGTCGCATTGACCGATACCATGCGGTCATTCTGCGAGATGACAAACGGATTGTTCACATACTCCACGGGATGTGCTTCGACATCGGGATTATTGTCCAGGAAATCGTAAAGCGGCTGGTCTCCGAGCGCGAAGGTGAAGATGGTCCGCCCGACGTGGATCTGCTTGCGGCTATTGTCCACAACGCCTGCCCTGACCAGGGCGGCAAGCCCCGGCGTCATCATTTCCGTATGGATACCCACGTGGCGATGCCGGGAAAGGCCGGCGCAAACGGCGTCGGGCAACGCACCGATACCCATCTGCAGGCAATCGCCATCATCGACGAGGCCCGCAATGATGGCACCGATCGCGTCGTCGACGTTCGATCGGGGAGCGGCAGCCAGCATCGGCAGACTTGCATCGTTTTCGACAAGGGCAGTGACACTCGATACTGGGACCATGCAATTGCCACGCACATAGGGCATCCTGGCATTGACTTCGAGGATCAGCCGGGTTCCAGGCCTGCGGGCAACCGCCAGCGCATAATCGGTACTGGCGCCGAGGCTGAAATTCCCGTCTGCATCCATGGGCGAGACGGTTGCGATCAGCGTATCGACACCGACATGCTCGACAAGAGAGCGCGGCACCTGGCTGAAATGACACGGTACAAGATCGACGGCAGGCAGCATCTCCGCCGCGCGCTTCTTGTCGAGAGCGCGATCCACCGCTCCATGAAAATAACTCATCGGAGTGATGCGGTCACGCAGGTCGAAATCGAACACGCTGGTACCGGCGATGCCCGTGCAGAGCAAATAGTAAAGCCGGATGTTGTCTACCGCGCCCGCTCGGGCACGCTCAGCCAGCGCCGCAAGGATGGCGGGCGGCTGGCCGGCAGCGATCGGCATGGTGACCTTTGCCCCCGATGGTATCAATGCTACGGCCTCATGTGCAGAGCGCAGACGTTCGCGATACTGCATCTGATGAATGGCGGCCATCGAACCCTCCCTTGAACGCCACGTTCAGAATGAACCAGCATCCACCGCGTAGCCGCTCAGCCCTCCTCCTTGGCCGTTGCGACCGCCCTTATGCAGTAGGATGCGCTTACATAAAAGCGCCCAACTGGCTGTTTGCGCAAGCCCCCGAATATCACGCCATCCATGGCAAAGATGAAATGAGCCCTTCCGGTCACAACAGTCATCTGCCGAGGGTACCGGACAGGGGAGCCGACGCGGAACAGCTTTATTTCTGACGGGCCGCTCGCGCGGCGAGCGCGCTCTTCACATCCTCCTCCGCATGGTCGAGCAGGGCGGTCAAAGCACTGCTGGCAGCCTCGGTATCGCCGGCAGCAATATTGTCGACAACCTGCTTGTGAAGCGGAAGCGAATGCCGCTGGCCTTGCGGATTGTCATCTGAAAGCCGGAAGCTGATGACCAGCGCAGTCTCGATCAGGGCGGCGAGCGAGCCAATCAGCTCATTGCCGGACATACGCAGGATCGCCTGGTGAAAGGCCAGGTCCGGAATGGCAAAGCGCTCCCCATCGTCGCCGGCTCTTTCCATCTCGACGAGAAGACGCCGCAGCTCGGCAATCTGCGCTTCGGTCGCACGTTTCGCCGCCAGTGCGCCGGCCGCCGGCTCGATCGCGCGGCGCAGTTCGAACAGCGATCGCGCCTCCTCGGCTGTCGTTCGAGACCCGTAGCGCCACAGGAGAACGTCGGGATCAAGAAAATTCCAATCCTTCCGAGGACGGACCCTCGTTCCAATTCTCGGTCGCGATTCCACCATGCCCTTTCCGATGAGGACTTTGATTGCCTCGCGCAAGACAGTACGGCTCACGCCATAGGCCGCGCTCCAATCATCCGCATTCGGCAATTGATCGCCAGGCAAGAGGTCGCCGCGAACAATACTCTGGCCGATTTCATTGAGCACTCTTGCGTGGAGGCTGACACCTACGGATCCCTCCATGCGCGAGCCTCCCAGCACCATCCTGGAGAGCGCGCCGCCATTCTTCATACTATTCATATTATTGTCACTTGATTCCCTTAATAGTCGTATTATTGAACACGCGATTGATAGTCACGTCAACAGCCGATTAAGAGTATAGAATGTTGCTAACATGCCAGATTTCAGAAACTCTCCCACTCATATCCGCAATGATCTGCCACATGCTGTACATGTTCATGAGCGAAACCAGAGCGTAAAATCAATTACTGCAACCGCGTCGGAACATTACATAGTTTATATCAAAAATCCGGAATATGTGGCTGACAATACTCGAAATTATTCATTGGAAGCTGACCCTTCGCTCGTCGTGCCACCAGCCATGCGTGACGCAAGCCATTCGCGAATTGCATCCGCGGGCAGCAGGAAAGCGACGGAGAAACATCTGACCACCATTGGGCAAACATCAGGCCCTTCTGTCTAACAGCCATCACGTCGGCTGCGGTAACAGCACCCAGCTCCTTCATCTTTAGTTCCGCGCTTTCAGCGGACCGATCTTCATCACCGCCACATGTTCCTTAGCCGACTTCTGAGCCGGCCGCTTTCCTGTGGCTATCGAAAACTCCCCGATAGGAAACTTCAAAATGCGATCCTCGACGAAAAATCATCATAGCGATTTGGCCGGACCAAAAGCGCAAGGGCGGATTGCCGTTGCCGTATCCGCAAAGGCAGCGCCCCGCCGTGCACCTCGAAGGGTGAAACCGCTGATCCTGTGGTCGAGCCTTGCCTGCATGATGTCGGCGCCAGCCTATGCGGTCGAACCCTGGATCATGGTCGAGAAAAAGACCTTTACCGGTGATGTCGACACCTATCGCGGCCAGGGTGTGACGACGGACGGAACCAACTGGTACTTTTCCGGCACGAACGCGCTCGAAAGAACAGATCTCAATTTCAATCCGACCTTGCGCCGTTCGCCTGCGATCGCTAGCGCCCTGGCAAATCCGTCCGCCGCTGCGCCCAAGGGCTTGAACCATATCGGCGACATCGATTACGCCAATGGCCTGCTTTACATATCGCTCGACAGCAGCCAGCGCGACCTTGTCACCGGCGGCCGGTACAACACGCCGGTCTTTGCGATCTACAACGCCAGCGACATGACCTATACGGGCAAATCCTTTGCGCTCAACCCGCCGCATGGAACTCAGGATATCGCCAGCTGGGTGGCAGTCGATGCCAAAAACGGCCTCGGCTACGGCATGGCTTACGACAATGCCACCGAAATCGCCGTCTACAATCTCTCCGATTGGTCGTTCAAGAAGTACATCCCGCTTTCGCAGACCATCGACCAGGCGCAGGGTGGCAAGCTGCTGGGGGGCTGGATGTATTTCTCCACTGACAATGACTCGAAATTCATCTACCGCGCCAACCTTGCGACCGGCCAGGTGGAAACCCTGGGCAATCTCAAGGTCAATTTCGACCAGGAGGTCGAAGGATTGTCCTTTGCTCAGACCAAGGATGGCTGGTCGCTCTACGTCTTGAACAGGGAGCAACTGACCCCGGATGCCGACGAAACCATCGGCTTCTACCGCTATCTGCGGCCTTACGGCAACGCGCTCTCCGGTGAGATCCATGCCAGCGTCAAGGGCGTGTTCATAACGGACAGCCTTTATCTGCGCGATGCCGTCAACGAGCGCATCCGATCTGCATTCGACGATGTCGGCGCGATGTCATCGCCGGTGACGACCTACGATGAGAAGGGCATGCAGCAGACAAGCGGCAACACGGAAGGCATCGCTATCTGGAGCCAGGCGATCGGCGCAAGAAGCAAAGCGGACGGGGCCGGCTATGCGGCCGGAATCGATCATTCGACCGGCGGCTTTCTCTTCGGCGCCGACGCGTCCGCCGGCGCATGGCGGCTCGGCGTCCTTGGCGGATACAGCAGCACCAGCTTCGATATCGACGCCCGCTCGTCCTCCGGCTCGAGCGACAACTACCACATTGGTCTGTACGGCGGCTCGCAGTGGGGTGCGCTCGGCTTCAGATCCGGCCTCATCTATACGTCGCACAGCGTCAGCACGACGCGTCACGTCATTTTTCCGGCGTTCAACGAGACGCTTTCTGCCGATTATGATGCGCGCACGACCCAGGCCTTTGCCGAATTCGGCTACAAGATCGACGTCGGTCAGGCGGCTCTCGAACCCTTCGCCAATCTCGCTTACGTCCATCTCGGCAGCGACGCGTTCGCCGAGTCCGGCGGGACGACCACCGCATTGACCAGCGACAAGGGCTCGACCAACACCACCTTCACCACGCTTGGTCTTCGGGCTTCGACCGACATTCCTCTGTCGAGCGTCAAGGCCAAAGCGCGCGGGATGCTCGGCTGGCAGCATGCCTATGGCGACAAGACGCCGAACTCCGACTTCGCCTTCAATACCGGAGCGAGCTTCTCCATCGACGGCGCACCGATCGCCAAGGATGCGCTGACCATGGAGGCGGGCCTTGATTTCGCGCTCTCCCCGACCGCGACCGTGGGCGCTTCCTATTCCGGTCAGATCGCCAGCAATGCTCAGGACCATTCTTTCAAACTCAACGTCAATATGAAATTCTAGATCTCAATCCGTCTCTAAATCACAAGGCGTCGCAGCAAACCGGTTGCATGCGGCGCCGACCCGACGCGGCCCTGTTGGTGAGATCCCATATGATGAACAAGGAAACGAGCAGTAAGTTTGGTGCCTATCCAAGCCTAAAGGACAGAAGCGTATTTATCACCGGTGGAGGCAGCGGCATCGGCGAAAGCCTCGTCAGGCACTTTTGCGCCCAGGGCAGCCGGGTGGCATTCGTCGATATTGCCGAAGAAAGCGCGCGCGCTCTTGTCGAATCCCTTGTGTCGGAAGGAGGCTCCCCACCGCTCTTCATCCGGTGCGACCTGCGCGATATCGAAGCCTTGCGGACGGCAATGGCAGAGGCTGCGGCGCACCATGGACCGATCCAGGTCCTCTGCAACAATGCCGG
>NZ_JAUQTZ010000204.1:0-8098 GCF_059803845.1 Rhizobium sp. UFLA01-1127
GATCATGGCAACGATCGCATAGATTGCAACCAGCAGCACGAGCAGGATCATGCCGATGAATTTGCGCAGGCGAAGGGGCACGGGTTTTTCTCCTCATTATGACAGCATGCCGCGACGGCATGCCGCAAACTCCCGGGACTTGTTTTGCACGCGCCTATCGGGCAAATCAACAGCCTGATCGAAGGGAGACGCCATGGCCGCCGCTAATTTTACGACCGAACAGGCTATTTTGAAGGAAATGGCTCGCCAGGACGGCAATCGCCGCGCCATCCGCATCTGGCTGGCCTGCGTGCTTCTGGTTCTCTTCGGTCTCGTGCTGGTGGGCGGCGCAACGCGCCTTACCAATTCCGGCCTGTCGATCACCCAATGGCAGCCGATCCATGGTGTCATCCCGCCACTGAATGCGCAGGAATGGCAGGACGAATTCGACCTCTACAAGCGCATCCCGCAATTCCAGATCCTGAACAAGGATATGACGGTCGAGGAGTTCAAGGGCATATTCTGGTGGGAATGGGCGCACCGCCTGTTGGCACGCACCATCGGCGTCATCTTCGGCCTGCCTCTGCTGTTCTTCGTCCTGACCGGCCGTGTCGAGCGGAAACTCTGGCAGCCGCTTGCCGGCATTTTCGCGCTCGGCGGTCTTCAGGGAGCGATCGGCTGGTGGATGGTGTCCTCGGGCCTGGAAGCGCGCACCGACGTCAGTCAGTATCGTCTCGCGACCCATCTCGTCACCGCCTGTCTGATCTTTGCCGCCTGCATGTGGTTCATGCGGGCCTTGTCGCCGCATTCGAACGAACCGCCGCCGACCCGCCATTCGGCGAAACTCGCCGGTCTCATCGCTTTCATGGCGCTGTTCCAGATCTACCTCGGTGCGCTTGTCGCCGGTCTCGATGCGGGTCTCAGCTACAATACCTGGCCGCTGATGGACGGCGCCGTCGTACCGGGAGATCTTTTCATACAGTCGCCAGCCTGGATCAATTTCTTCGAGAACTCCAAGACGGTCCAGTTCGTTCACCGTCTCGGCGCCTATGCGCTGTTCATCGTTGTGGCCATCAACATGATCGTCTCTTTGCGTGCGGCGGCGCAAACGACGCATGCCCGCCGGTCCGTCGTGCTCTTCGTGCTCGTGCTGATCCAGGCAATCCTCGGCATTTCGACGCTGCTGCTGCATGTGCCGCTGCATCTGGCTCTCGCGCACCAGGCCGGCGCCCTGATCGTCTTCGGCTTTGCAATTGCCAATTGGCGCGGCTTCTATGGCGAACTGCCGCGCCAGACATCGATCGTGGTGAGAGATTGAGGCGCGTCGCGCCTTAAATCCAATCCTCTCAAGGCGTGTCGCGCAAAACTTCGCGGCCTGCGCCTAGCGTGCGGAGGCGACGCTTGCCGCCGACGACATCCGCGAGACGACTTTCAGCCGCTTGATTTCGCCGCGCCTGAAGGCCGCCAGGAAGCGGTTATAATCCTTGAAGACCACGCAGCCATTCGATTCGCCGCGGCCTCCTCTGAGCATGTAGGTATGAGCCAGCAAGCCGTCGCGGCCGTAGACGCGGGCGCCGTTTGCGGGTGTCAGGCGCAGCGCCTGCACGCCATGGAACAGGCTTTCCCTATATGTCAGGTTATAAGTTTCAGGCGGCGTCGGGCCGGTGTTTTTGCGGTCCACATAGCGAGGATTGTCACGCATATGGCCGAGACCTGAATGAGCCTCCAGGCGCTCGCCGCTCGGCAGATAAACGGTCTTCGCCTCGATATCGTAGATCGCAGTGCCTGCGCCGGGGCTGATCGACGCAAAGGGGTTGATGAAAGGCTTGGCCTTGCGCACGGAGCTGTCCTCCGGGTCGGCATAGGCCATGAGGCGCGATGGCGGCCGGACGGGCACGTCGTTGCCCGTTGCCTTTGCGATCGCGCTTGTGGCGCTGGCGCGTTGCACCGGCGTTTCGCGGGCAGGCCGGGCCTCGGGAATGACATTCAGCACCGCCTCGGCTACGGCAATGTCCGCATCCTTGGCGGGCAGGGGCTTGGCTTCGGCGACAGCAGGCAGGCTCACCTCGGGCGCTGCGGACGCGACCGCAGCCGGCTGCGCCACCGTGTTGATCGGGCCGGCGGCTGGCATCAAGGCAGCAGCATACCTGGCCTGATTGAGCGATTGTACCGTAGTGGCGAAGTTTATGGCGATCACCTTGCGCAGATGGTCGATCGTCTCAGGGGAGGCCGCAGCCACTTCGATGCGGCCGCCCTTGATGCTCGCTACCGCACTTTGCGCCTGCTTCATCTCGGAGGTTTGCTGTGCCAGCGCGTTCGCCAGTTGCAAGCGAACCGCGCCCGCGCTGCCGGCTTTCGTTTGAACTTCAGTATCGGCCGCGGGAGCGCCGCCGAAACGGCTTTGTCCGTCCAGCGACGTTATCTGAGCCGAGAAACGGGCGGGGTGCGCCATATGGCTTTGGGGAACGATGAAGGCGGAAGCGCGCGGTGCAAGGAAACTATCGGCCGATGCCGCCGCGCCGGGGAGGGACAGCACCATCGATTGCGTCGTTATCAGCGTTGCGGTGACCCAGGCGAAGGCTGCTACGGCGACGCCGGTGGCCAGGGTGCCGGGACGGATGCTGAAGGGTTTTCTCGATCGCGGGACGTAGCCGGAACGCGAATTGAAGTTACCGAACGTTTCGATCGCAAACGCCATGATACTCGTTATCCAAACTACACAGACACTATGCCGGCTCACAAATGCACACGCGCCTTGACGCGGAATTCGCGTCCGGCCACCACTTTGCCGACTGTCTGGAAGCATGCCGAATTATGGTAACCAATTCCTTTACGATGGCTCATTCTTGGATATTCATTGAAAAAAGGGATGCCTTTGAGTGCCCGTTCGTCCGGACCAGTGAAGCCATTAGAGGGCAAATCCGGCCGGCAATTGGTCGCGGAGCCTCACGGTCGATCACTTTTCCGTGCAGTGCCAGCTAATTTAGAGGGAAGGCGGAAATGTGGCCGAAGGCCATTGGCAACGCGAAATCGCGGAGATCCCCTTGCCGGCATGAAAAAGCTCGGCCCAATCGATCCTCTGCGGATGACTGGGCCGAGCGGTAAGGCTTCGATTTGCGTCGCGTGATTTAGACGCTCAGCATCAGGTCCATGTTCTGCACGGCGGCACCCGATGCGCCCTTGCCGAGATTGTCGAGCAGCGCCACCAAATTGACCTGGGCAGCACCAGGCGTGCCGAAGACGAACAGCTTCATTGTGTCCTTGCCGGCGAGCTCGACGGCATTGATCCGCGGCAGGCTGCGGCTCTCCTCAAGCGAAACGACCTGGACTATATCCTGGCCGGCATAATGGTCGGAAAGCGCCGCATGGATGCTTTCGAGCGTCGCGCCCTCGGCAAGATCGCCGAGATGCAGCGGCACCTGAACGATCATGCCCTGCGGGAAACGGCCGACGGACGGCGAAAAGATCGGTGCACGATCCAGCAGGCCGTGCGTCGTCATTTCGGGCACATGCTTGTGGGTCAGCGGCAGACCGTAGAGGAAGTGCGGTGCAGTGATTGCATCCGGATGATCCGGGTTTTCCATCTGCGCGATCATCTGCTTGCCGCCGCCGGTATAGCCGGAAACGGCATTGACCGTCACGGGATAGCCCGCAGGGATGATGCCGGCGGCACGCAGCGGCCGGATGAGGCCGATGGCACCGGTCGGATAGCAGCCCGGATTGGCGACGAAGCGCGAAGCCTTGATCCGGTTGCCCTGATCCTTGTCCATTTCGGCAAAGCCATAGGCCCAGTCGGGATGGATGCGGAAGGCTGTCGAGGTATCGATGACACGGACATTGTTGTTGGCCGCCACCATCTTCACCGCTTCCTTCGACGCGTCGTCAGGCAGGCAGAGGATGGCGATGTCGGCGCTGTTCAGCATGTCTTCGCGCATGGCGGCATTGCGGCGCTCGGCCTCGGGAATGGACAGCAGCTCGACATCGCGGCGGTCGGCCATGCGCGTGCGGATCTGCAAGCCCGTGGTTCCGTGTTCGCCATCGATGAAGATCTTCGGTGCCATCTTATTCCTGCTCTTTCAATAGGTTGAGAGTGTTTCCGGACTCAGTTTGCCATGAAGTTGATTCAAAATGATAACAGCCGGCTCAGCGACCAGACGCGCGCCTTTCGGCATGCAGACCGAGCATATACATCGCCACCGTTGCCCCCGCAATGGCGGTGATATCGGCGTGATCGTAGGCCGGCGAGACTTCGACGACGTCGGCGCCCCTGATGTCCAGCTGATGCAGTCTCTGCAGCACCGAGAGGACCTTGGCGCTGGAGGGACCGCCGGCCACCGGCGTTCCCGTGCCGGGCGCATAGGCCGGATCGAGGCAGTCGATGTCGAAGGTCAGATAGGTGGGCGCGCCCTTGGTATGGGAGATGATCGTCGAAGCGATGTCCCCGGTGCTCATGTCCTCGATCTGATGGCCGTAGAGCATGTGAATGCCGAAGTCGTCAGGCGCATGCGTGCGGATGCCGATCTGTATGGAGCGGTCCGGGTCGATCAGCCCATCGCGCGCGGCCCGGGCGACAAATGAGCCGTGGTCGATACGCCTGCCGTCATCGAACCAGGTGTCCTGGTGGGCGTCGAACTGAACCAGCGCCAGCGGCCCATGCTTGGCGACGTGGGCCTTCAACAGCGGCCACGTGACGAAATGATCGCCGCCGAGCGTCAGCAGGAAGGCGCCTCTGTCGAGGATTGCCGTCGCCTGTCTTTCGATTGCGGCGGGCGTATCCTGATGATTGCCGTAATCGAGCAGGCAGTCGCCATAGTCGATCACGGCCATCTCGGCGAAGAGATCGCGGCTGAAAGGATATTGCGGATCGTTGTCGAAGATCGCCGAAGCACGACGGATCGCCTGCGGCCCGAAGCGCGTTCCCGGCCGGTTGGAAGTCGCGGCATCGAAGGGGATGCCCCATACCACGGCATCGGCACCCTCAAGGGATTTGGTGAAGCGGCGGCGCATGAAGGAGAGAGCGCCGGCGAATGTCGGGTCGCTGGCGGCAGAGGTCAAGCCGGTCGCGGTAAAGGCGTGATCAATCGACGTGCTCGGCAAGGGTGTCTCCTTTGCTCAGCTTGAAATCATAAGCCCGTTCTACCCGCGCTATGCGAACTTTGTATTGCTCATACCAGCGCTCGCGACCGAGTTTTTGCGCCGCAAGATGGGCGACGACGTTCTTCCAGGCGCGGATGCTTTCCTCGTCCCGCCAGAAAGAATTGGTGATGCCAAAGCCGTCGTCGCCTCTCGCGCTTTCAAGCCCGAGACAGCCCTCTTGCGCCAGCGCCAACGCTTCCATGCGCTCGCCCATGGCGCCGTAACCATTGTCTCCTTCCGTTCGGATCGAAGCGAAGGAAACGATGTAATAGGGCGGCTCGGGCGTGGCCGCAAAACGGGATGTTCTGTGCGTGCTCATGGCGTACCTCACGGGAGCGAACGGAATTCCGGTTCAGTCAAAGCAGGCGAATGTGCTCGACGCTTATTTGCCCGATCTGGCGGTGCATTGATACGCCTTTTTTACGCAGGCGATCTGCGGCGTCGAGCAGTCGGCCCTCCCGTCTCTCACGACGCAATAGGAGCAGTTGTCGTTGAACTCTCGGCAATCCGGGTTCGCCTGAAGAAAATCCCGCATACTCTGCATGTTCGCCGCCCTTTCGGCAGGCTTGGCCGGTTTGGCATTCTCGCAAAGAGCCGGCGAGACGCCGGCGATCAAGAGCAGAAGCGAAAAGATGAAGCCACGCATGGAATTCCCCCGATGCTTGTGGTCGGACTTTGCCGCAAAACTTGTCTTTTGCCTGGCGGAATTTGCCTGGCGGAATTGCATTTTTCCTAAGATTACAAAAGAAAAAGGCCGAGGAAATCCCCGGCCTTTCCAAAATCCCGTCTCGGGCAAGCGATTAACGCTTGGAGAACTGGAACGAACGACGTGCCTTTGCGCGGCCGTACTTCTTACGCTCGACAACGCGGCTGTCGCGCGTCAGGAATCCGCCCTTCTTCAGGACCGAGCGCAGGCCCGGCTCGAAGTAGGTGAGCGCCTTGGACAGGCCGTGACGAACGGCACCGGCCTGGCCGGAAAGACCGCCGCCGGCAACGGTTGCGATGATGTCGAACTGGCCGTCACGGGCAGCGGCGACGATCGGCTGACGCAGGATCATCTGCAGAACCGGACGGGCGAAATAAGCCGTGTAGTCCTTGCCGTTGACGATGATCTTGCCGGAGCCGGCCTTGACCCATACGCGGGCGACGGCATCCTTGCGCTTGCCGGTCGCGTAGGAGCGGCCGAACGAATCGACCTTGCGGACGTGAACCGGAGCAGCAGCTTCCGACGTCGTGCCGAGATCCTTCAGGGAGGAGAGGTCAGCCATTGTCAGGCGCTCCTTACGTTCTTCTTGTTCAGCTTGGCGACGTCGAGGACGATGGGCTGCTGGGCTTCGTGGGGATGGTTGGAGCCGGCGTAGACACGCAGGTTCTTCATCTGGCGACGGCCGAGCGGGCCGCGCGGAACCATGCGTTCGACAGCCTTCTCAACGACGCGCTCCGGGAAGCGGCCTTCGATGATCTGACGAGCGGTACGCTCCTTGATGCCGCCGGCATAGCCGGTGTGCCAGTAGTAAACCTTGTCTTCGTACTTCTTGCCGGTGAAAACGACCTTGTCGGCATTGATGACGATGACATTGTCGCCATCGTCGACGTGCGGTGTAAAGGTAGCCTTATGCTTGCCGCGCAGACGCATTGCGATGATAGAAGCGAGACGGCCAACGACAAGCCCTTCGGCGTCGATGAGAACCCACTTCTTCTCCACCTCTGCAGGCTTCTGGGAGAAGGTTGCCATGTTGCATACTCTCTTTTAAGACCCTTGGCCCGAAGGCGTTTGGGCGTTTCTTGTTGCTTGGTTTGGCGTGCATGGAATGCATGCCAAAAAAGAAAGCAGCCGGAGGGGCTGCGATCTGCGGCGGCTTATAGAGCGATTGAGCGCGCGGGTCAATATCGACGCCTTTGGCGCTTGTAAAAATTATGATTAAAAATCAATATGTTGATTATGTGGTATAGAAAAACCACACATTTTATCGTCAACCCAGGCGCAGAACCAATACTCCGGCAGCGATAATGGCGCCGGCAAGATAACGCCAGATACTGGATCGTTCCTTCAAGACGACGACCGATATCACCAGCGCGAAGAGGATCGAGGTTTCGCGTAAAGCCGCAACCATGGCGACCGGCGCCTTGGTCATCGCCCACAATGCCAGCCCGTAGGAAGCGATCGATCCGCCGCCGCCGATAAGCCCGCGCCACCAATTATAGCGGACATGCGCGGCGACGGCGTTGATGCCGCGCTGCGAGATCGCCAAGGCAAACAGAAGGACGGGCGGCAGGAGCGCCATCCATAGAGTATAAGAGACGGAATTGCTCGATATTCGCGCGCCGATGCTGTCGACATAGGTATAGGTCGCGATGACAACGGCGTTGGCGAGCGCCAGGACGATTGCCCGGCGACCGCCTTTTCGCGCTTCGAACGCAAGCGTCAATATGCCGGCGCAGATGGTCATGGTGCCGATCAACGCGCCGCCCGAAAGCGTCTCCTTCAACATGAAGCTGCTTGTGGAGACGATGATCAGCGGCGCGACGCCACGCATCAGCGGATAGACCAGCCCGATGTCGCCGGCGCGATATGCGGCTGCAACAAGCTGGAAATAGGCAAATTGCAGGATGGCCGAAGCGCCGATGAACGGCCAGGCTGCGGAGGCCGGTAACGGCAGAAACGGCAGCAGGGGGAGGGCTGCGACCGCGCCGCCGGCCGAAACCAGTGCCGCGTCGAGCGATTTGTCGGTTCCCGCCTTGATGAGCGCATTCCATGTCGCATGCAGCAATGCGCCGAAAAGGACGAGCGCGACGACATCGAGAGACACGGAAAACCTCGGAAATGGGCGAGCGGGTGTGAATACTTGGCAATTTGTGGGAGTTTGACCTCATATGATCCGCAATGCATCAAAAAGCAACAAGCTATCATCTATTGTAAGGTTTTTACTTGTTCGGCCGTTTCCCTGTGGCGCGGCTTGTCAGGATCGTTCTCTTTATGTTT
>NZ_JAUQTZ010000205.1:0-7892 GCF_059803845.1 Rhizobium sp. UFLA01-1127
GTCAGATGTGTATAAGAGACAGGGGCTGGGGAGTGGCGGTTGGTATGACGTTGGGCGGGTGCAAAGGTTGAAGCAAATCATCGACAAGCGGAAAGCAGGTATGACTTATGAAAGCAGCCTCTTCTTTGCAAATGCTCTGCCGGAATGAGATTTCAGATAGGTCTCAAATTCCAATGCACGGTATTTATCCAGGAATGCAGAATACCAAAGAAGAACCCATGGCGCGAATTTCGCGGTATGAGACGACTTACCGGCATTGTGGTCGGCAAGTCGTTGCTTAAGATCTCACGTTGCCTCTGTATATTGCTGGTCGGGAAAATCCACGCTTTGAAGGATGCAAACGTACCACATCCGCATTCCGATCAATTGGCATCCGGTGATCCGAACGCAAATCCTATATGCAATCGAGCTTGCCTTGGTATCCGCAAATGTTTTGAGGAGATTTAAGCCCATTGTAGCCCTGCGGGCTTTGCCGGACACTACTTCGGCCTAACGGTTTCCCGCGGCTGCGCCACGCGAAGCCCGTAAGGGCGAAGCGTGGTGGAGCTAAGCGGGATCGAACCGCTGACCTCTTGCATGCCATGCAAGCGCTCTCCCAGCTGAGCTATAGCCCCATCAAGATGGTGCCGTTTGACCGGCCCTGGGTCCCTTCCGAGCGCTTCGCCCGTCGGGGTGGCGGCTTATTACTTGTGGTTTTCACAGATAGCAAGCCGAAAAATTCGGCCCGGGAAATTTTTTCTTTCACCGGGCCGGCTGTCTTCGAGATCAGACGTCGTCTTCGTCGCCGGTGACGCCGATGATGTCGCTCATGTCGTCATCGTCTTCATCTTCGTCGGCTTCGAGGAAGGTGTCGTCGTCATCGTCGCCGATCTCGACGTCGTCGTCGCCCATGTCCGGAATGTCGTCGCCGCTTGCTGCATCGTCGGCATCTTCGAGCGATACTAGTTCGACTTCGGTGTTTTCGGTATCGACTTCAGCCACTTCGTCTTCTTCCGGGACTTCCTTGGAAGCGGAGGTTTCCTCGAAGAAGGACAAGGGCCAGGACTTGCCGGTATAGGGCGAGACCACCGGATCCCGGTTCAGGTCATAGAACTTCTTGCCGGTATCCGGGTCGGTACGTTTTGTTCCAAGTTCCGCTTTCGCCACTGTCAAAGCCTCATGAATGGCCGAATGAAAATTCGGCAATGCCGGGGGAAGCCGGCGTTTTAAGGGAAATATCAGCCGGTCCCCTTAATCGTTGTGGCCGTTTCTGTCAAAGCTAAAGTTCACGCTGCCGCATACCCTATTTTCACGCATTGCGGGATGACTGGGCAAGAGGCCTGTGCTAACCAGCTGGCGTGAACCGCAGAACATCTGGCGCAAGAGCAACGCAGCCAGCACAGAATGCGGCAGGAATACCGGCATCGCAAAGGAATTGCCCATGCCGCACGATACTCTCCCCCAACCAGCCGTGGCGCGCCGCTCGGCCGGCCTTTCCGGCTCGATCCGCATTCCCGGCGATAAATCCATTTCGCATCGCTCCCTCCTGTTCGGCGGCCTTGCCGCGGGTGAGACCCGCATCACCGGCCTGCTCGAAGGCGAGGATGTTCTCAACACAGGCAGGGCCATGCAGGCGCTCGGTGCTGCAATCCGCAAGGACGGCGACCAATGGATCGTCAGCGGCACCGGCAATGGCGCACTGCTCGCGCCGGAGGGACCACTCGATTTCGGCAATGCCGGCACCGGCTCCCGTCTGACCATGGGCCTGACCGGCTCCTACGATTTCGAGACGACCATCATCGGCGACGCCTCGCTTTCGAAGCGGCCGATGGGGCGCATTCTCGATCCGCTGCGCCGGATGGGAACGCAGGTCCGCGCCGCCGATGGCGACCGATTGCCCGTCACCCTGCATGGGCCTCGCGCGGCAAGCCCTCTCACTTATCGCGTGCCGATGGCCTCCGCGCAGGTCAAATCGGCCGTATTGCTGGCTGGCCTCAACGCGCCCGGCATGACAACCGTCATCGAGCCCGTCGTGACTCGCGACCACACCGAAAGAATGCTCGTCGGCTTCGGCGCCGCACTTTCGGTCGAGACCGATACGGCCGGCATGCGCATCATCCGCCTCGAAGGCCAAGGCAAGCTTACGGGCCAGGCGATCGATGTGCCCGGCGACCCCTCGTCCGCCGCCTTCCCGATGGTCGCCGCGCTGATCGTGCCAGGCTCGGACATTATTATATCCAACGCGCTGATGAACCCGACGCGCACAGGCCTTATCCTGACGCTGCAGGAGATGGGTGCGGATATCGAAATTCTCGGCCCGCGCGTCACCGGCGGCGAGGATGTCGCCGACCTGCGCGTGCGTTCTTCCGCGCTCAGGGGCGTTACCGTGCCGGCCGAGCGCGCGCCGTCGATGATCGACGAATATCCCGTGCTCGCCGTCGCTGCCGCCTTTGCCGAAGGCACAACGATCATGCAGGGGCTGGAGGAACTGCGGGTGAAGGAATCCGACCGGCTCTCGGCCGTCGCCGAGGGGCTGAAGCTCAATGGCGCCAACTGCATCGAAGGCAAGGACAGTCTGACGGTTCGGGGCAGGCCCGACGGCAAGGGTCTGGGCAATGCCAAGGGCCACGAAGTCAGGACCCATCTCGATCATCGCATCGCCATGAGCTTCCTCATTATGGGACTTGCCAGCGAGTATGCGGTTTCGGTCGACGATTCCACCATGATCGCCACCAGTTTTCCGGAATTTTTTGCTATGATGACAAGATTGGGCGCGACGATCGAAGCCAAGGACTGATAGACCGCGCCATCGGCCGTTCGAAGCCTGCCGTGCGGTATTTCCCGGCAGGTTTCCTGGGAATGGCGCAGCAAATGGACCGAAGCCATGTATCAGCCTCCCCATCATCGCGAAGACGATCTCGGCACGCAGCATCAGCTGATCCGCGCGCATCCGCTGGGAATGCTCATTACGGCCGGAGACGGTGGGCTGATGGCCAATGCCGTGCCGTTCCACCTCAATGCCGGGCTTTCGCCGAAGGGGACGCTGCAGGCACATGTGGCCAGGGCGAACGGGCAGTGGAAGGAGATTGCGGCCGGAGCACCCGTACTCGTCGTCTTCCAGGGCGCCGATATCTACATCACGCCCTCCTGGTATGCGACGAAGCGTGAGACCGGCAAGGTGGTGCCGACCTGGAACTATGCGATGGTACAGGTGCGCGGGCCTGCGCGGACGATCGAGGACCCGGCCTGGCTGCGCGCGCAGATAAGTGCGCTGACCGGCGAAAACGAGAGCGACCGTGCAAAGCCGTGGGCGGTGGAAGACGCGCCGCCAGACTTCATCGCAGCCCAGATGAAAGGCATCGTCGGCATCGAAATCGACATCGAGACGATTGACGGCAAATGGAAGGTGAGCCAGAACCGGCCGCTGGCTGACCGACAGGGCGTCGCCGAAGGCCTTTCGGCGATCGATCGTACGGAGGCAGCGGAAATGGCCGATCTGGTGCGTCGCTACAGCAAATAACCGAAGACCGGGCAGGGACGGAAGAAGACATGATCATCGCCATCGACGGACCTGCGGCTGCCGGCAAGGGAACTCTGGCGCGCCGGATCGCCGAAGCCTATGGCTATCATCATCTGGATACCGGCCTCACCTACCGCGCGACCGCCAAGGCCCTGCTCGATGCCAGGCTGCCGCTCGACGACGAGGCGATTGCCGAAGGCATGGCACGCAAGGTGGATCTCGCCGGGCTCGACCGGACCGTTCTGTCCCGGCACGAGATCGGCGAAGCAGCCTCGAAGATCGCCGTCATGCCGGCCGTGCGCCGGGCGCTGGTCGAGGCGCAGCGCCGTTTTGCGCAAAAGAGGCCTGGCGCCGTGCTCGACGGCCGCGATATCGGCACCGTCGTCTGCCCCGATGCGCCGGTAAAACTCTATGTGACGGCTTCGGCTGAAGTCCGGGCGAAACGGCGCTATGAAGAAATCGTCGAAGCCGGAGGCAGCGCCGATTGCGACGCCATCTTCGAGGATGTGAAACGGCGCGACGAGCGCGATATGGGCCGCACGGACAGCCCGCTGAAACCGGCTGAAGACGCGTACTTGCTAGATACCTCAGAAATGAGTATAGAAGCGGCGTTTCAGACGGCAAAATCGATCATCGAGGCCGCTCTGAGCCGAAATGCCTGAAAATATGAGCGGCCTTCGCGCGCCTAGCGCCGGAAACCGCCGATTTCAAGATAGCCTGACATTCCGTCCAAGCGCCGGATAGCTTCCCGAAGGGAGGCGGACTGGGGTCAGGCCTGTTCAACGCGAACCACCGGCGCACCAGTGTCCAGATTGCATGATCCGGACACGCCAGGAGATTTTATGACTGTAACTTCCCCCTCTCGCGAAGATTTCGCGGCCCTTCTCGAAGAATCCTTTGCCAAGAACGATCTGGCTGAAGGCTATGTCACCAAGGGCATCATCACCGCCATCGAAAAGGATGTCGCCGTTGTGGACGTCGGCCTCAAGGTCGAAGGCCGCATCGCGCTGAAGGAATTCGGTGCGCGCGCCAAGGACGGCACGCTCAAGGTTGGCGATGAAGTCGAAGTCTATGTCGAGCGCATCGAAAACGCGCTTGGCGAAGCTGTTCTGTCGCGCGAAAAGGCTCGTCGCGAAGAAAGCTGGATCAAGCTCGAAGCCAAGTTCGAAGCCGGCGAGCGCGTCGAAGGCGTCATCTTCAACCAGGTCAAGGGCGGCTTCACCGTCGATCTCGACGGCGCTATCGCCTTCCTGCCGCGTTCGCAGGTCGACATCCGTCCGATCCGCGACGTCACCCCGCTGATGCACAACCCGCAGCCCTTCGAAATCCTCAAGATGGACAAGCGCCGCGGCAACATCGTCGTTTCGCGTCGTACGGTTCTGGAAGAGTCCCGTGCCGAGCAACGTTCTGAAATCGTTCAGAACCTCGAAGAAGGCCAAGTTGTTGACGGCGTCGTCAAGAACATCACCGATTACGGTGCGTTCGTTGACCTCGGCGGCATCGACGGCCTGCTGCACGTCACCGACATGGCATGGCGCCGCGTGAACCATCCGTCGGAAATCCTGTCCATCGGCCAGCAGGTCAAGGTACAGATCATCCGCATCAACCAGGAAACCCACCGTATCTCGCTTGGCATGAAGCAGCTCGAGAGCGATCCGTGGGATGGCATCCAGGCCAAGTATCCGGAAGGCAAGAAGATTTCCGGTACCGTCACGAATATCACCGACTACGGTGCGTTCGTCGAGCTGGAGCCGGGCATCGAAGGCCTCATCCACATTTCGGAAATGTCCTGGACCAAGAAGAACGTTCACCCCGGCAAGATCCTGTCCACGAGCCAGGAAGTCGAAGTCGTCGTTCTCGAAGTCGATCCGACCAAGCGTCGTATCTCGCTCGGCCTGAAGCAGACGCTGGAAAACCCGTGGGCAGCATTCGCCCGCAACCATCCGGCTGGCACCGAAGTCGAAGGCGAAGTCAAGAACAAGACCGAATTCGGCCTGTTCATCGGCCTCGACGGCGATGTGGACGGCATGGTTCACCTCTCCGACCTCGACTGGAACCGTCCGGGCGAGCAGGTCATCGAAGAGTACAACAAGGGTGACGTGGTCAAGGCTGTCGTTCTCGACGTCGACGTCGAGAAGGAACGCATCTCGCTCGGCATCAAGCAGCTCGGCAAGGACGCAGTCGGCGAAGCAGCAGCTTCCGGCGACCTGCGCAAGAATGCAGTCGTTTCCTGCGAAGTCATCGCAGTCAACGACGGCGGTATCGAAGTGAAGCTCGTCAACCACGAAGACATCACCTCGTTCATCCGCCGCGCCGATCTGTCGCGTGACCGTGACGAGCAGCGCCCTGAGCGTTTCTCGGTTGGTCAGGTTGTCGACGCCCGCGTCACCAACTTCTCCAAGAAGGACCGCAAGATCATGCTGTCCATCAAGGCTCTGGAAATCGCAGAAGAGAAGGAAGCCGTTGCTCAGTTCGGTTCGTCCGACTCGGGCGCTTCGCTCGGCGACATCCTGGGTGCGGCTCTGAAGAACCGCAACGCCGAATAATCTTCGGTCGAAGCCTGGAAACAAAAGACCCGCCGGAGCGATCCGGCGGGTTTTTCTTTGTCCGTTACACCCGGTCTGGGCCGGCCATTTCATTTCGGCGCAGCTATTCCCACGCCACCATGCGCCGATAGAAATCGAAGGCGTGGTCGTTCAACGGATCGCGTAAGGACTGCGGCAATGCGACAAGCTCCGGCTTGACGCCATCGCCCCGGGCAGCGGCAGATCCGGCTTCCGCTTCGCCGGATGCCTCCGCGTCGGCCTGCACCGGCGATTCGTCCGCCTGCTCCTGCTCCTCATCCTCACCCTGTGCGGTCTCCTCGTCCTGAGCTTGCCTGCTCTCCTCCTCATCGACCGGTTCGACGCGATCGAGCAGCCTGGCTTCGTCGGTCTTCACGGGAGTGTCCGCCGGCAGATAGTTTGCCACGACGAAAGGAACGCCGAGCGGAAAAGGCGCAGGCGCGTTTTCCTGCCCCGCAGCCTCATACATTGCCACCGGTGCCGCAACGGATGGCTGCGCTGCCAGCTTGCCGGGAAGCACGGCGGCGGCAACGGGATCCTGAGGATGATCCGTAAACGAAGCGGGCATCGCAATAGCCGAAGCCGGACCCCTGGCATCTCCGTTGGCGGCCGGCGGCGATGGCGATTGTGCCACCGCATCAGCCGTCAGCGCCTGTGCTATTATCTTTTCGACGGAAGAAGAAGGATTGCTGATGATCTGCTGCAGATCGGAACCGGCCGGCATTGCGGGGGGGCTGATGACCACCTGCAGTCCCTGTTTGATATCGGCTTCTATCTGCTGAATATCGCGCGGCACCGGCGGGGGTGTCAGCGGCGATCGGATCAACGCCACTTCGGTCGGGAGTGCGGTCTCGGTCGCAATCGCGGCCAGCAATGACGCCGCAGCCAGATCATCGACAAGGGAGCCAAGTTGCAAAGACGGAGCGGCGCCCGCCGCGACGGTGCCGCTGCCAGCGGGTGCGGCTTGCGGAGCTGCCGTGGATCCGCTTTGCGCTGTTGATTGCGACGGGACCGGCTGCGCGGCAACCGGCGCCGATTGAGCCGAAACAGCCGGTTGCTGCGTCTGCAGTGGCGCGGGCTGTGCGGCAGGCTGAGTTGACGTAGACGTAGACGTCGAGGTGGAGGCAAGCGGTGTGGGCTCTTCTGCTGCCGCGGCAAGAGCTATTGCCGGAGCGGCTGGACCGGTCACCTTCTGCAGCGGTGCCGATGCCGGTGTCTGCGGGGCTGACATGTCCGTCTCGCCGGCATTCTGTCCGTAGGAATTGACGACGGCCTTCAGCACCGCGTCCGGTTCGGCCAACGAGGCTGGTTCCAGGTTGAAAGCGAGCTCAGTCGCCTGCGGGCTTGCGGGATCCGTCAATGCCTCGGCCAGCAGCGGCAGCGGTACCGGCGTAGCCATCCGCACATCCATCCGCTGCTGCGCGACGGTGAGCTGCTGTGGCGTCAGGCTGCGGATTGCGGCGGCGACGCGCTGCGCATAGGCGGCACTGCTCTCGCCCGGTTCACGGGAAACATTCAATACCTGGCTGGCCGCATCGATCGCCGAAAGCAGGCTGTCGAACATCCGCTCGCGGGCCGCGACCAGCAGCATGTTCAGCTTGCCCTCGACGCTGGCGTTGACCGTACTCGACAGCACGGCAAGCGGCGTTGCCGCCGTCTGGAGCCCGGAAATTTCAGCCGTTGCGGCAATCGGCTTCTCGATGGACACACCCACAGCGGACACGGCACCAACGGCGGGAAGCAACATGACATGCTCCAATGAAAGAACACAAGGGGTAGAACACCTTCAACCGGTGGCCTTTCCCTGGGTTCGGATGTGGTTTGACCGG
>NZ_JAUQTZ010000206.1:0-7839 GCF_059803845.1 Rhizobium sp. UFLA01-1127
GGTGGTACAGCAGACGGATAGGCGCAAACCCGCCTCCAATGTCGATGCGCCAGTTTAGCCGAGAAGGCAACATGTTGTTCAGGCTTGGCATCGTCTTCATGGCAAGCGGGCTGCTGACTTTTGGCGCAGCCTATGCGATCCGGCTCATTATGCTCAAGGAAGGGGGCGCGACAGCCGCGGGATTATATCAGGCGGCCTGGGGGCTTGGCGGTCTCTACGCAGGCTTCATTTTGCAGGCGATGGGAACTGACTTCTATCCGCGCTTGACTGCGACCGCAGACAACCATGCCGAATGCAACCGGCTGGTCAATGAGCAGACAGAAATTAGCATACTGCTCGCCGGCCCCGGTCTGCTTGCCACGTTGACACTGGCGCCGCTCATGATGAGTTTGTTCTATTCCGCGGAGTTTCATGGAGCCGTGGAACTTCTGCGCTGGATATGCCTGGGAATGATGCTCAGGATCGTCGCGTGGCCGATGGGTTTCATCGTCGTGGCGAAGGGTGCGCAGACTATTTTCTTCTTGACGGAGGTAGCGGCGACGCTGGTGCATGTGGGGCTGGCCTGGCTCTTCGTATCGAAGCTCGGCGCGCCAGGAGCCGGCATGGCATTTTTCGGCCTCTATATCTGGCACGGTATCCTGATTTACGTGATCGTGCGGCGGCTTACCGGCTTCCGCTGGTCCGTGGCCAATCGCAGGCACACGCTGCTTTTCCTGCCAGCATCGGGATTGGTATTTTCGGCCTTCTTCGTCTTGCCGCCGTGGTCGGCGATGGTGATTGGCTTCGTCGCTGTGGCTCTTAGCGGGCTGTACTCGCTGCGCATGTTGGTCGAACTGCTTCCGCTCAAGTCAGTGCCTGCCTTTATCAAAGGATGGATCACGAATTCCGCGTGAAAAATGATGCGCGTCGAGCCCAGCAGCATGCAAGTGCAACATCACGCAAGAGCGATGTTCCGATCGCTTTCAACCGCATCCGGGGTCGCGGCTCCAGCAAAGGATCCGCGCAGTTCCTCAACAACCCTGATGATGTCGAGGTCCGTCATCTGAACAAAAAGCGGCAGAATTATCGTTTGCCGCTGTGCCGATACGCTTCGAACCAATTTCTTGTCGGCACGATGGAAGCTTGGGCTGGAATAGGCTCCCTCCAGATGAATGTTCATCACACCGCGCCGGGTCGAGATCCCCTTATCGAGCAGTGCCTGCATGACTGTCCGCTGATCGACCGTATTAGGCAATCTCACACAAAAGCTCTGCCAGTTACTGCGAGCCCAGCAAGGCTCGATCGGCAACGCTAGCCCGGTGATGGTGGAAAGCAGCTCGCAATACTGTTCCGCAAGCCGCCTTCGCTGCACAATCAGATCCGGCAGCCGCCGCAACTGCACCCGCCCGACCGCCGCCTGAAGATCGGTCATACGATAGTTGTAACCCAATTCATCATAGTTCTCGAAGATCACCTGTTTCGAACCGTGGCGGACTGCATCGGTGACGCTCATGCCATGCTGGCGCCATAGCCGGAATTTTTGGTCATATTCGGGATTGGCAGTGGTCAACATGCCGCCATCACCTGTCGTGACGACCTTCCGGGGGTGGAAGGAGAAGCAGGCAATATCGCCATGCGGTTTGCCGATCTTCTCCCAACGCCCGTCCCAGAGGATTTCGCTTCCCGTCGCGCAGGCGGCGTCTTCAATAACCGGTATGGAGTGGCGCCTCCCGATTTCCACGACAGCGCGGAGATCACAAGGCATGCCGAGTTGATGCACACACAGGATTGCCTTGGTGCGAGATGTGATTGCTGTTTCGATCAGACTGGGGTCGATGTTGTAACCGTCAGCCTCGATGTCGATGAAAACAGGCACGCCATCGCAATATCGAATGGCGTTCGCCGTTGCGATGAACGAGTGGCTGACCGTGATGACTTCATCACCGGCGCCGACGCCGACCGCCTTTAAGGCCAGATGAAGCGCCGTCGTGCAGTTGGAAACAGCGCAGGCGTGTGGGGAGCCGACGAAGGCCGCAAACTCACGCTCGAAAGCCGCGACTTCCGGCCCCTGCGTCACCCATCCCGACAGAATAACGCGGCGAACAGCCTCAGCCTCTTCCTCTCCGAGAACAGGCTTGGCGACTGGAATTGCAGAGAGCGACGGTGTCATGCAGCTTGGCCTCCTGCCAGCGCGGTCTTCAGCCGCCACCACGCAACAAGGTCACGAAGCCCCTCCTCGATCTGCGTCTCGGCCTTGAAGCCCAGGAGACGTTCCGCTTTGCCCGTGTCGGCAAGACGACGTGTCACGCCGTTGACCGTCCGCGCCTCAAGGTGCTGCGGTTCGAGTGAAGCCCCCATGACACGGCTCAGAATTTGTGCGAGTTCCCGCAGGCTTGTCTCTTTGCCGCTGGCGACATTGAACACCTCGTCCGTGACATCACTCGTCGCGGCCAACAGGTTTGCTCGCGCAATGTCGCGGACATGCACGAAGTCCATGGTTTGGTTGCCGTCTCCGTAGATGATAGGCGGCATTCCGGCCGCCAGTCGCTCCATCCAGCGGATCAATACTTCCGTATAGGCGCCGTAAACGTCCATTCGTGGCCCATAGACGTTGAAATAGCGCAGCGCGACATAGCGCAGGCCATACATCTCCGCGAAGCTGCGAAGGAGCCCCTCGTTGAAGGTTTTCGCCGCGCCATAGATCGTCCTATTGTTGTAGGGGTGATGCTCTTCAGTCGTCGGAAAGCTCTCGGCAAGGCCCAGCACGGAAGCGGAAGAGGCTGCAACCACCTTCGAGACGCCTGCCTTAACGGCAGCTTCAAGAACATTGAATGTGCCTTCGGCCAGAACCTCGAAGGCAAGCCGCGGCTCTTCCGCACATTGCGTAATTCGGATGGCCGCCTGATGAAAGACGATATCCACGCCTTCGAAGACTTTCGCCAACAGCGATCTGTCTCTGATATCTCCGTCGATAATGTTAAGCGGCCCGCGGCTTATTGCCGTGTTAAGATTGTCGCGGCGACCGCGCACGAAGTTGTCGAGGATGACAATCTCACGCGGCTTTTCCAATGCGACGAGATCGGCAATATGCGATCCGATAAGACCGGCTCCGCCGGTAATGAGCACCCGTTTATCTCTCATGATCTCCCCCAAGCGAGATATCCATCACTGGATCGGCGTCTGTGCGCCAACGTATGAATCTCGCCGGCACACCGGCTACGACTGAAAACGGCTCGACGTCAGAGACAACGACTGCTCCCGCTCCAACGATCGCCCCCTTCCCTATGCATACGCCGGGAAGAATTGTCGCATTCGTCCCGATATCGGCCCATGCGCCAATGCGCACGGGTTTGATTTCCAGATCCGTGCGAATGATTGGCACGTCAACAGGCAGCGCTGTGTGGGCGGAGCCAAGCACCTTGGCGCCAGGCCCCCACCCCACGCAATCCTCAATCACTAGATCACGGGCGTCGAAATAGGCCATCGGTCCGATCCAGACGTTGTCGCCGATCACGCACGTGCCATCGTAGCGTCCCTGGATATAGGCCTGAGCACCGATGAACACCCCATTGCCGATTTCGAAAGTTTCGGGATGTTTGAAGCCGGCGCCGCTTGAGACATGCAAAGCTTCGCCGCAGCGTCGCGTGATACCTTGCCAGATAGCTTTCCGCATCAAGGTGTCGACGACCCCGTCTCCTGTCGCGAAGCGACCGTAGAGGTCGACCAGGCCGGCGCGCCCGTATGATTGCCGGAGTTCTTCGACCAACCCCGCCTGATAGGCCGGATCTGCCCGCTTTTCCTGGCGGCCGTGGACCGCCTGTACGAGTCGAGTCTTCCCTGAGCGGTTAACTGACATAGGCATGCTCCAGCGCGGCGACCACCTGCTCAAGGTGCGATGCAGGCATCTCGGGATAGATGGGCAGCGAGAGTACCTCGCGTGCCGCGGCCTCCGAAATTGGGAAATCATTGGCTTCGTAACCAAGGTCGGCATGGGCCTTCTGCAGGTGAACGGGGATGGGATAGTGCAGCCCAGATTGGATTCCTTCCGCGCTAAGTGCGCGCTGAAGCCCGTCGCGATGGCGGCTTCTTATGGCATAGACATGGTAGACGTGGCGTCGCTCGGCTGCTTCTACAGGGATCATCAAATCCACTGATCCAGCAAGCAGCGATGAGTAGCGGCGGGCATGAGCACGACGCAGTTCGGTCCAAGCTTCAAGATGCCGAAGCTTGACACGCAGGATCGCGCCTTGAATGGCGTCCATGCGGTAATTGAAGCCTTTCAGCAGATGGTGATAGCGCTGTTCCTGACCCCAGTCACGCAGCATGCGTATCGTCTTGGCCTGTTCGTCGCTGCTGGTAACGACCATCCCCCCCTCGCCGCAGGCGCCGAGATTTTTGCCGGGATAGAAGCTGAAGCAGCCGGATACACCGATGCTGCCGGCACGGTCGCCTTTGTACTGCGCACCATGGGCCTGGCAGGCATCTTCGATGACTGGTATCCGATGGCGGTCAGCAATCGCCTTGATTGCATCCATATCTGCCATTTGTCCGTAGAGGTGGACAGGAACAATGGCCTTCGTCCGAGGCGTTATCTTTGCCTCGATCTTAGCCGGATCCATTGTGAGCGTCACCGGCTCAACATCGACGAACAGAGGCCGTGCGCCGGTGTAGCAGATCGCCGATGCAGTTGCGACGAACGTGAATGGAACGGTAATGACCTCATCGCCCGGGCCGACGCCCGCCGCAAGAAGGGCAAGATGCAAGGCACTTGTTCCCGTGTTGACGGCTATCGCGTGCTTGACGTTGCAATAGTCTGCGAATTCCTCCTCGAAACGCGCGACCTCGTCGCCCAATGCGTACTGGCCCGACGCCAGGACGCTGAGCACGGCGGTGTCGATCTCGTCCTTGATCGACGCATATTGTGCTTTGATGTTCAGGAATGGGATCATGCGATGCGCCTCGCCTCTTCGAGTTCAACGATACGACCGCGTTGGGCGAGCGACCGGGTCGCGGCTTCCAGGATGCGAACGACACGTAGCCCGGCAAGACCATCCGTGACGGGCCGCGCACTTTGCTCGATGCAATCGACGAACAGCTCGAGTTCGCGCTTCAATGCCTCGGTCATATCGAGCTTTGGTGCCCACATGTCGCCGCTGCGATAGCCCACCAACATCTGATGGACCTTCTCGCCGTATGCGAGAGAATTGGGGTTCAGCGTGATGCCCCTGTCGTAGACCTTGATCTTTTCACTTGGTTCTAGATCGTCATAGACGATCATCTTATTGCTGCCGCCGATCAGCGTACGGCGCACCTTGACCGGCGCCAGCCAATTCACATGGATGTGCGCAATGAGCTTGCTTTCGAAGAAGAGCGTCAGATAAGCGATGTTTTCCGGTTCACCCAGCACATGGCTCATTCCCATGGCAGAAACAGCCACAGGTTTCTCCTGCAGGACATAATCCAAGATCGACAGATCATGCACCGCGAGGTCCCAAATTACACTGACATCGTGCTGGAAGAGCCCCAGATTGACCCGAACAGAGTCGTAGTAATACATGTCTCCCAGGCCGCTTTCGACGAGTTCGCACATTTTGCGAACGGCCCCTGTGTGGACGAACGTATGGTCCACGGCCAATACGACACGGCGACGCGCTGCTTCGTCAACCATCCGCGAGGCTTCCTCCGCCGTCGCAGCCATCGGCTTTTCGACAAAAACATGCTTTCCTGCCATCAAAGCCTGCATGGCGAGCCTGAAATGGCTTGAAACCGGCGTCGCTATTGCGATGGCATCCACAGCCGGGTCGCGTAAGACCTCCTCGAAATCATCGGTGGTCTTTATTGCCGGATACCGGCTCTGAACAGCGGCCAGTCGCTCGCGATTGAGATCACAGACAGAAACGAGGTGCGCTCCGGCCGCCTCCGAGATATTGCGAACCAGATTAGGCCCCCAATATCCATACCCGACAACAGCGATGCCGATCATCGCATTCCCTCCAACGCCTGCATATCGTCGTCTGGCCCGTCATTCACGCGACCGATTATTCTGGCCGGGACGCCAGCGACAATGCCGCCAGCGGGCACATCCTTTGTTACAACCGCTCCGGCGCCGACCTGCGCAGCTTCTCCGATCATCACACCAGGCAGAATGGTGGCGTTGCTGCCGATCGACGCATGGCGCTTAACCAGCGTAGGGATTACCATCCAGTCGGCCTCCGTCTTAAGGCTGCTATCCGGATTGACGGCACGCGGGTATGTGTCGTTCGTAAACATGACCCCGTGGCCTATAAAAACGCCATCTTCCAGGGTCACTCCCTCACAGAGGAAGGAGTGGCTGGAGATCTTACAGTTTTTTCCGATCAGAACGTTTTTCTGAATCTCAACGAAGGTGCCGATGCGCGTTCCCGAGCCGATTGTGCAACCATAAAGGTTCACAAGGTCAGGATGGTGGATAACGACGCCGTCTTCCAGGTTGACGTTTGATGCAATCATCCTGTCCCCTCCTTAAACAGACCCTTATTTTCAGCTGAAACCTGTCATCGCGTGATTTGCGCTCAAGCTTTCTTTGCCATAGGGCCAATATTTCTTTCTTCCAAAGAGAAATGTTTTTATCAACCGAGTAAAGAAACAATACGTTTGAGTTTATTCACCTAACGACGTATCTTTCTATAATGGCGAACCTCAAAATGTATGATACCCGATAACGTTGTTAGTATATTACATCACATCGCGACATCGTGAACATAGTTCATATCTTCAATGTCTTGACACGTAATAAGATTTTATTTGGACTTTCAATCAATATAATATGACTTATACGTCAGCTTCAGTAACATATAACTCTCACTTATGAAGCGAATTTGCTATATACATTCCAGGAGAAGTTATATTTTCTTTGTCGTATATTTTTTAGTGTAATTCTTTATGAACTATGTTATTAAATTCCTAATTTAGCGTATTTAAAGAGCCCCCGGATTTAAGAGGGGATAAAATGTTTCGCCTTAGTGGCGGAGAAAAACTAGGTAGGGGAGGATGAAGCGGTGAACTCAGCGCTTATACCAAATTTGAACCTTCGGCAGGAAACCGCGGCTCCTCCCCTCAAGCTAGAGAACAGTTCGACGGCACTTACCCTGGCGCCAGAACCGACGCAATCGCTCGTCATACTCGATAACCGCGAACTCGATCGGCAATGCCTTGCGCAATGCATGACCGCTCACAAGACGGATTTGCTTATCCTGGCATTTGGATCAATTGAGGAGTGGAAGCAAAAGCGCGACGAGTATCCTCCTCTTGCAGCAATCCTCTTGAACATCGGCGGCAAAAAGATCGACGAGCCTGCCGTTTCGGAACATATCAAGAGCCTTTCGTCGGAATTCTGTTCGACACCAGTCATCATATTGGCGGATAGTGACGATTTCACCCAAATCGTGAAGGCGTTCGATTATGGGGCCAAGGGTTATATACCTACCTTGGTCAGCATTCGCGTGTGCATGGAGCTGATCGCGCTGTCCGTGGCTGGCGGACTTTTTGTGCCTGCAAGCGCCCTATTCGCCATGCATCACCTATTGGAGTCGAGCAGCTCAACCGCGCGCCCATTGGCCGACATATTCACGGATCGCCAGGCCGAAGTCGTAGAGGCGCTCCGTCGCGGAAAGGCGAACAAGATCATCGCCTATGAGCTCAAACTGCGTGAAAGCACCGTCAAGGTGCATGTTCGCAACATTATGAAAAAGCTCAAAGCAACGAACCGAACCGAAGTCGTCTTCAAGCTTAATCATCTCTTGGATAAGCCTACAGGATCTGGGGCGAATAGAGCGCAGCTCTGATGTCGTCAGCCACTCGAGACGTCCTTCACACCATAAG
>NZ_JAUQTZ010000207.1:0-7743 GCF_059803845.1 Rhizobium sp. UFLA01-1127
GGCAAGCCGCTCCTCATCATCGCTGAAGACGTCGAAGGCGAAGCTCTCGCAACGCTCGTCGTCAACAAGCTGCGCGGCGGTCTGAAGATTGCTGCTGTCAAGGCTCCCGGCTTCGGCGATCGCCGCAAGGCCATGCTAGAAGACATCGCCATCCTGACGGGCGGCACCGTCATCTCCGAAGACCTCGGCATCAAGCTCGAGAATGTCACCCTCAACATGCTCGGCCGCGCCAAGAAGGTCGCGATCGAGAAGGAAAACACGACCATCATCGATGGCGTTGGCGCCAAGTCCGACATCGAAGGCCGCGTTGCCCAGATCAAGGCTCAGATCGAAGAGACGACCTCCGATTACGACCGTGAGAAGCTGCACGAACGTCTTGCCAAGCTCGCTGGCGGCGTTGCCGTGATCCGCGTTGGCGGCTCGACGGAAGTCGAAGTGAAGGAAAAGAAGGACCGCGTCGATGATGCGCTGCATGCGACCCGTGCCGCAGTCGAGGAAGGTATCCTGCCGGGCGGCGGCGTTGCCCTGCTGAGAGCCGTCAAGGCGCTTGACGGTCTCAAGACTGAAAACGACGATCAGCGGGTCGGCGTCGATATCGTTCGCCGGGCCATCGAGGCTCCGGTCCGCCAGATCGCCGAGAATGCCGGTGCGGAAGGCTCGGTCATCGTGGGCAAGCTGCGCGAGAAGACCGATTTCTCCTATGGCTGGAACGCGCAGAGCAGCGAATATGGTGATCTCTATTCCCAGGGCGTGATCGATCCGGCCAAGGTGGTGCGCACGGCGCTTCAGGATGCCGCGTCTGTTGCGGGACTGCTGGTGACGACCGAGGCCATGATTGCTGAAAAGCCGAAGAAAGACGTCGCACCGGCACAGCCAGCTGCCGCTGGCATGGACTTCTAAAGCGATCGGAAAGGCCCGCACCGTCCGCCGGGCGGGCCTTCTCTTCGCCCAGTCAAATCATTCGAGTTCCATCGGCCAAGATCAATGGAGCAAAGCTATGAGAAAGGAAAACATCAGCAATTCGGTACCGGAGGAAGCCACTGCCGCGATCAGCGCCGCGCATCTACTTCATCCGGCCAGACATTTCGGTCACCCGCGTGACGTCCTTGCCGCCGACGACATCGGCAATGACGATAAGCGTGCCATTCTCGCCTCCTGGGCTTCCGACATCTTCGCCATGGAGTCCGTTCCAGCCCTCAGACTATATCCAGGCGCAGATGAGGCCGTCTCGTATGACGAAATCATTGAAGCGCTGAAGGCGTTGGATAATGGCCGGCAGCAATCCGAAGAGCAAGGCGTGCCCGGTTCCTTCAACGTTCACAGGATCCGTACGCGGCGACCGCAAGTGCGCCGGTTTGGCGGTCTTGGCCTCTGCAGCTACCGGAAAGGAGAACGTCGAGGACAGCTATTCGAGATCTAGACGTTCCATCTGACTTGACGCGCGCCTCTTCGAGGACGTGACCTGATTTTTGCCGACGACTCTTTGCTCACTTGAGGAGGTTTTGCCGATGAAGATCGCTCAGATCGCACCGCTCGCCGAAAGCGTTCCGCCCAAGCTCTATGGAGGAACCGAGCGCATTGTTTCCTATCTCACTGAAGAACTTGTCCGCCAGGGACACGACGTCACGCTTTTTGCTAGCGGTGACTCCATTACGGAGGCCACCTTGGTGGCGTGCTCGGACGTCGCGCTCAGGCTCAATTCCGCCGTCCACGATCATCTCCCGCATCAGATCGTCCTGCTGGAAGAAATTCGCCGGCGGGCGCATGAGTTCGATGTCCTGCATTTTCATATCGATCTCCTGCATTTTCCGCTGATCCGGGATTTTGCGGATCGTACAGTCACGACGCTGCATGGACGGCTCGACCTGCCGGATCTCAAGCCCTTCTACAAGGCTTTCCCAGATGTCCCGCTGGTATCGATTTCTAATGATCAGCGCCGCCCGATGCCTCCGGTCAACTGGTCCGGGACGGTGCATCATGGTCTTCCGGCCGATCTTTTATCCTTCACGGCAAAGCCCAAAGGTGACTATCTTGCCTTTCTGGGGCGCATCTCGCCTGAGAAGCGGCCGGATCGCGCCATCCAGATTGCGGCAAAGGCCGGCATGTCGCTGAAGATCGCCGCCAAGATCGACGATACCGACAAGGCCTATTGGGAAACCGTGATCGAACCGATGATCAAGAGCCATCCGAGTGTCGAGTTCATCGGCGAAATCAATGAGCACCAGAAGGCCGATTTCCTTGGCAACGCTGGCGCCTTGCTTTTCCCAATCGACTGGCCTGAACCGTTCGGCCTTGTGATGATCGAGGCAATGGCATGCGGTACTCCGGTAATCGCGTTCGCACACGGTTCGGTTCCAGAAGTGATCGACAACGGCATCTCGGGCATCGTCGTCGATAGCGTTACGGAAGCGGCCGAGAATGTCGAATGGGCTCTGCGAATGGATCGCCACAGAGTGCGTGCGACCTTCGAAAGGCGTTTCAGCGCAAAACGGATGGCGCGGGACTATCTCGATATCTATCGCGACCTGCCAGGCGTTCGCACGAAGGCGGCGCCGCTTCGCCGCGCCAACGGCCAGGATCTGGATCTCCAAGTCGTCGCATAGGAGAGATAGCAGCATGTCGACCGCTTCTGCAGACAGCAAGCCATCCGTTGCATCGACAGAGCCGGCGGCCCCGGTGGCACAATTCTTCATTCCGGCAACCACATCGCTGCAGGAGCGACGGCCGCGCACCCTGAAGCACGGCGATACCTTCGCTGTCTTCGACCACAATGGCGATGCGCTTTCCGGGCCAGGTAGCCCTGAAGGCCTTTTCCATCGTGATACGCGTTACCTCTCGCATTTCTATCTTACAATCAACCGCAAGCGGCCGATGCTTTTGTCGTCGACGCTACGTGACGACAACGCGACGCTCACCTGCGATCTTACCAATCCCGATCTCTTTGATGAGAAAGGTAAGCTCACCCTCGGTCACGATCTCATTCATATTCGCAGGTCTCGATTTCTTTGGAATGGCGGTTGCTATGAGCGGCTGGCCATCAGCAATTACGACGATCGGCACCAGCATGTTCGCATCGAGATCGTATTTGGCGCCGATTTCGCCGACCTATTTGAGGTCCGCGGGACTGTGAGGACACGCAGAGGTCGCCATCTTCCCCCCATCGTGGAGCAGGATTCGATCCTGCTTTCTTATGTCGGGCTCGATGAGCGAAAGCGGTCGACCCGCGTTTGCTTTGATCCAAAACCGAATGAAACTCGCGGCGATCATGTTGTTTATGATCTCTATCTTGAGCCGCATGAAATGCGATCGTTCTTTGTCGAGATCGGCTGCGATCAAGTCGCCCACCAGCGGCCAAGCCACCGTTCTTTTTTCCTCGCGCTCAGGGACGCGCGCCGAGCCTTGCGGTCGTCTTCCTCGCGCGCGGCATCGATCGTCACGTCCAACGAGATCTTCAATGAGGTGGTCCGCCGCAGTATCTCGGACCTTTACACGCTGATCACCGACAAGCCCGAGGGGCCTTATCCCTACGCCGGCATTCCCTGGTTCAGCACCGTCTTCGGCCGCGATGCCCTGATCACCGCGCTGGAAACGCTCTGGCTGGATTCACAGATCGCCCGCGGGGTCCTCTGCCATCTGGCGGCAAATCAGGCGACAGAGATCGACCCCGTCGCGGACGCGGAACCGGGCAAGATTTTGCATGAGGTCCGATATGGAGAAATGGCCGAACTCGGCGAGGTGCCTTTCCGCCGCTACTATGGCAGTATCGATTCCACGCTCCTCTTCGTGCTGCTGGCTGGCGAATACCTCAAGCGCACGGCTGATTTCGCCACGATCCAGTCGCTGCTCCCGGCTATCGACGCGGCGCTTGCCTGGATCGACGAATATGGCGATCGAGACGGTGATGGTTTCGTCGAATATGGACGACGGACCGAAGAGGGCCTGATCAATCAAGCCTGGAAAGACAGCCACGATTCCATCTTCCACATCGACGGCACGCTTGCGAAGGGACCGATCGCGATCGCCGAGGTTCAGGCCTATCTCTATGGCGCCTGGCAGGCGGCGGCCGAGATTTTTCGCCGGCTTGGTAGAGCGGAACGAGCCGCAAATTACCTTGCGAGGGCGGAGGGCTTGCGCAGAGCCTTCGACGCAAGCTTCTTCGATGAGGAACTCGGCACCTATGTGCTCGCTTTGGACGGCAATAAACGACCCTGCCGAGTTCGATCCTCTAATGCCGGGCATGCCCTCTTTACCGGCATTGCTTATCCCGAAAGAGCAAGCGTCGTTGCCCGAACACTGATGAGTGCTTCATCTTTCTGCGGCTGGGGTGTCCGCACCATTCCCTCGAGCGAGGCGCGTTACAATCCCATGAGCTATCACAACGGCTCGATCTGGCCGCATGACAATGCCCTGATTGCCAACGGCCTTGCCCGCTACGGTCATCGCGCAGAGGCCGCGCGGATTTTCGAAGGTCTGTTTGCGGCATCGACCTATATCGACCTGCGCCGGCTTCCCGAACTCTTCTGCGGGCTGCCGCGCCAACGAGCCCAGGGACCGACCTTCTATCCAGTCGCCTGCTCGCCTCAGGCATGGGCAGCCGCCGCCCCGCTCTTCCTGCTGCAATCATGTCTTGGCCTGGATTTTGACCCTAACGCGCAGCACATCAGCTTCAACGAGCCGCACCTGCCTTCTTTCCTTGATGAGGTGCTCTTGCGACGCATGCGGATCGGCAATGCTACGGCCGACATCGCCGTTCGTCGCTCCCGCCGCCAGTTCGTGGTCGACGTCGTCGATCGTCAAGGCGATGTTCGGGTGCTCACGATGGCTTGATGCATGGCATCCCGTCGATCCCCAGGTCCGTCGAGCCGATCTTCCTCGTGGGCCGCCGGCAAATCGTTGCCTGCGGACAGGTGCCCCCTATCGCCTGCCAGCGCTTCGTCATTGCCAGCCGAGCCAAATTCATTCTACGTCGCGCCGGTCGTAAGATCCCTGTCCGGCGCTTCACCGACTGGTCCAAGGATGACGATCACGCGGTCAAAAGTCGTGGTCATAGTAAGTTGCTACTTTCGTTCTCCTCGCCAAAATTGGTGACAAAAAACGGAAGCTCAAATTTTTTTCCTGGAAGGTTTGCCTGTTCTTGAAACCCGCAAGCCACGGAATTATATGAATATTGTTCGATTGCCCAACGGGAATCGACGAAGTCCAGGAGGCGCCATGTGCTCTTGGCGTCTCCTTCTATCCATGTTGCTTATAAGGAGGATATGGCTATGAGGACAAACCTCGATTTTTCTCCCCTGTTCCGGTCGAGCATCGGGTTCGACCGAATGTTGAATGTGCTCGAAGCTGCAAGCCGCGTCGATACGATCGACAATTGGCCGCCCTACGACATTGTCAAGACCGGTGAAGACGATTACCGCATTGCCATGGCAGTGGCGGGTTTCTCAGAGGAGGAACTGACGATCACGCAGGAGCAGAACATCCTCTTCGTCTCGGGTCAAAAGGCAAACGGTGAAGATGTCCACTATCTTCATCGGGGCATCGCAAACCGTGCATTCCAGCGTCGGTTCGAACTCGCTGATCATGTGAAGGTCGTGGGGGCGGGCCTCGTGAACGGTCTGCTGACTGTCGATCTCAAGCGCGAAATCCCAGAAGAGATGAAGCCGCGCCGGATCGAGATTTCGACGGACATGGCTCTGCCGAAGGCCGAGACGAAACAGATCGAGACCGAGAAGCACGCAGCTTAAGCCTTCCAACAGCGCGACGCGCGCAAAGGCGCCGGGCAAGGCTCGGCGCCAACGCGTAAGCTTGGCCGATAGAACCAACAGAATGGAGACAACCCATGGCGCTCGTTGCACCGAGGTTGCGTGCCGCTTCTGCTATCGTCGGAAGCGATGGGTCCAGTCGTGGCCACAGCGCGTGATGATCCGAACGCCTTTCGGCTCCATGTGGACGGCGAGGCGATAGTCCCATTTCACGTCGTAGAGCCAGTCCGGGCCGACCGGCACCGTTGACTTCAAAAGGGCGAGACAAGGCTCAACCGGCGTCGGCATCAGGTCGAACGGCAGGCTTGGTTGATCCAGATCGCGTTTGCGCACCGGCCGTGACCGAAGCGAAGACGTCGACTTGTCGAGGAGAGGCAGGGCACGGGTGCGTTGGGATCACCGGTTAATGCCTGCGAGACCGGTTCTCGGCATTCAGGGATTTGCGTAGAGCGTCCATGATGTTGATGACGTTGCTTGGCGCCGGCTCCGCGCGGCTTTTGCCCTTCGACTTCGCCATTGCCGGTTCCTTAATCTGCCTTTTCTTTGTCACGATGATGTCGAGGAGCTTGCTCTGGACGGGGTCGGAGGCCTTTTTGGGACTCCAGGCCTGCGTCTGCTTCTTGATCAGTTGCAGAACGAGCGGCATCATTTCCCGGTCGGCGGGCTCGTCGTCCACCCGCTCGAAATAAAGATCCGCATCCCGCACCTCATCGTGCCCGTCGCGGCACCTGCCTGCCTGATACGGCTTCAGCCATAGCACCTCTACCGTCGGCGCTGTGCCATCCTTTTGCAACAACGTTGATCCCGCCATACTCCGACCAGTGACGGTGGGGGAGGGGAGCGAGTTCGCGCTCCCGCTCCCGTCTGCACGGAGCATCCGCTGTCATGCGGCTGCGCTTTTCTTGCTCGGCGTTACCGCCCTTACGACAGCGAGCAGATCAGGCCAACGGCAAGCGCGCTCATGGCGCCGTCGGCCGTTGAAAAAATAGATTTCGCCGCTTCGCGCCGAACCGTCCAATTTTTTCTTCGTCCGACCCATGGCCGGATCTTTGCCCTATCGGGAGCGGGCTTGCTCTTAGTAGCGGTAGTAACGGTGGTGATGACGATGCTTGTACCAACCGTAATGATGGCCGCGCCAGTAATGGCTTCGGTAGCTGCGGTGTGATCTCCAATGGTGAGGCCGATGATGCCGTGGGCCGTGCCAATGGCGATGATAGCGGACCGGTTGAACGGATGACTGGACCGCCGGCTTCGTCATGTTCATCATCGGCGCAGCTGACACAGTACCCGAGCCGATCAACAAACCAACACCCAGAAGTGCCGCAGGGAGATTTTTAAGGATTTTCATAGCAGACCTCCTTTTATATCATCATCTTGGAACCAAATGGCTGAATGAAACCTGAATGGTTAGGCCGGCTTAGCTCAACGTGGAAACCAACAATCGGCATCGTGCTTTTGCTCACGCTGTCGCTTCGCTTGACACGCAGCTCGATCGAGCTGCCGGAGCGGGCGATCGTTCTCGTCGCCGCCGGTATATGGCATCTGGGGGATGTGATCAGGGTCTTCCTCTATCCTGTGTTCTATCTTGCAAAGTGAACTTCATATGCTACGCCTCGCAAATCCATTTTAATACGCCGCGACAGGCTTTCCGAACCTGCCGATGTTCCCGTCGCCCCAGGCCTTCAATGCGACAAGGATAGGCTCGAGGCTGCGGCCCAGTGGCGAGATCGTGTATTCGACTTTCGGCGGAACCTGCGCGTAGATCTTCCGCTCGATGAGACCGTCGTCTTCGAGCTCGCGCAACTGGTTTGTCAACGTGCGCTGTGTGACACCCGCCACCTGCCTGCGGATCTCGTTGAACCGCATGGTTCCTCCTAGAAGATGGAAGAGGACGACGCATTTCCACTTGCCATCGATCAGGCTGATCGCCGCCTCGACCGAGCAGCCCGGATTGCAGTCGAAGCGGGAATGACGAGCCTTGGCC
>NZ_JAUQTZ010000208.1:0-7681 GCF_059803845.1 Rhizobium sp. UFLA01-1127
GCCCTGCACGGCGTCGAATGCGCCGTATACGATGCTTTCAGCGACGGACTTCTTGCCGTCGAGCATGATAGCATTCATGAACTTGGTGACGACCAGATCGCCGAACTTCGGGTCCGGGTTGATCTCGCGCTTTTCTGCTCTGTGACGTCTGGACATGTAACTTCTCGTCTCTCAACTATTTGCGACGCTTCACCACGCGGAGAACCTCGCGCAGCGCCGGATTATCTAAAAGTCCGAATTACTTCGGACGCTTCGCACCGTACTTCGAACGGCGCTGCTTGCGGTTCTTGACACCCTGGGTATCGAGAACGCCGCGGATGATGTGGTAGCGAACACCCGGAAGGTCCTTCACGCGGCCGCCACGGATCATGACGACGGAGTGTTCCTGAAGGTTGTGACCTTCACCGGGAATGTAACCAATGACTTCGAAGCCGTTGGTCAGGCGAATCTTTGCGACCTTACGCAGAGCCGAGTTCGGCTTCTTCGGCGTCGTCGTGTAGACGCGGGTGCAAACGCCGCGCTTCTGCGGGTTCTCCTGAAGAGCGGGAACCTTGTTACGCTTTACCTGCGCCTGGCGAGGCTTGCGGATCAGCTGGTTTACGGTAGGCATTCAACCATCCCTTGTAAATCTATTTCGACACCCTTACGGGCATGACTTTCGCCGTCACCGGCAACGACACACGATCGTCTCAATGCGCAAAACGTGGCCCGATCCGCTTTCGCAGATGGACCACAAAAAAGCAGAGGACGCCGTAAAATGCGTCTTGCGTGCAGCATTCGTGTCTTCAACGTGCGTTTAGAACCTTGTTTGAGGTGAACTCCAGGGCGCGTCGCCCCGAACAGCCATGCCTCACATGGGTTCCGATGGCGGCGGTACTACTGTTTTCCCGCCGGTTCGTCAAGGCCGGTTAAGAAATTATCTTTGTCATAAAGCCCGGAAACCCTGGGCAAACCAGCCGTTTGACGCATTGGATACGGAAATGCCGCCCCTTCGGCAAGATGGACTTTGGTATTTTGCCAAAATCCCTATAAGGAATCGCAGGAGGACATTTCCATCCGCCGGACCCGAGCCACCTCAGAGAATCGCCGGGTCGATTCGACACTCCCGAAGGAAGATCCATGATTACTGCGCCAGACAACGACAACAATTCCGACGGTCCCATGATCTTCATCATCATCGGCAAGGGATACGAGACCGATGGCGGCGAAGGCATCGATCTGCATGTCATGCTGAAAGCGCCTGACGATGATACCGCCGTGCGCGAGGCGCTGAACGCGCTGGCGGAGGAAGGCTTCATCGAGGCCGACCTCGACCAGATCGGACTGTTGACGGACATACCGGACGAGGAACCGCACGCCTCCGCGTACCAGGGTGCGCTCGAAGGCGAGGTCGCGATCATCCGCTTCCGCTGATCGGACGGCTGCCCGCGAGGGGCCTCCCCTCGCCCGTTTCGATTTCATCATTGCACAAAAGAAACCGCCCGGATCGCTCCGGGCGGTTTTGATTTTTTCAATTAAGTACCGGCTTATTCGGCCGGGCTGTTCTCGCTGGCGAGGTCCTGCAGCATGGGCGTTGCGACGCTGGCGCCCGTGCCCTTGCGGCGCTCTTCGAGGATGAGCTCGTCGCGAGCCGTAGCGATACGGCGGATCTGCGTCATGGTACCACCGGTACCGGCCGGGATCAGGCGGCCGACGATGACGTTTTCCTTCAGACCCTGCAGACCGTCGGTCTTGCCGGCGATAGCAGCTTCGGTGAGCACCTTCGTCGTTTCCTGGAAGGATGCAGCCGAAATGAAGGACGGCGTCTGCAGCGATGCCTTGGTGATCCCAAGCAGAACCGGGTCGCCATAAGCGGGCTTCTTGCCTTCTTCGATCAGGCGGTCGTTCGCGTCGTCCAGTTCGATACGGTCGACATTGTCGCCGACGATGTACTGGCTGTCGCCCGCATCGGTGATTTCCACCTTCTGCAGCATCTGACGGACAATCACTTCGATGTGCTTGTCGTTGATGACAACGCCCTGCAAGCGATAGACTTCCTGGATTTCGTTGACCAGGTAGGAAGCCAGAGCTTCCACGCCCTTGATCGCCAGGATGTCGTGCGGAGCCGGATTACCGTCGAGGATGTAATCACCCTTTTCGATATAGTCGCCTTCCTGAAGGTGGAAAGGCTTGCCCTTCGGGATCAGGTATTCGACCGGCTCGACACCGTCTTCCGCCGGCTCGATGATGACGCGGCGCTTGTTCTTGTAGTCGCGGCCGAGGCGGATCGTGCCATCGATTTCTGCGATGATGGCGTGGTCCTTCGGACGACGAGCTTCGAACAGTTCGGCAACGCGCGGCAGACCACCGGTGATGTCCTTGGTCTTGGCGCTTTCCAGCGGCGAACGGGCGAGAACGTCACCCTGCGACACCTTCGTACCCGGCTCGACCGACAGGATCGCGTCGACCGAGAGCAGGAAGCGGGCTTCACCGCCACGAGACAGCTTGGCGACATTGCCGCTGGCGTCCTTGATGACGATCGCCGGCTTCAGATCGGAGCCGCGCGGCGTCGAGCGCCAGTCGATAACCTGACGCTTGGTGATGCCGGTGGACTCGTCCGTCGCTTCGAGGACCGAGAGACCGTCGACGACGTCTTCGAAGTGAACCGTACCAGCCACTTCCGTCATCATCGGACGGGTATAGGGGTCCCACTCCGCCAGACGCTGACCGCGCTTCACCTTGTCGCCTTCGTCGACATACAGCTTCGAGCCGTAAGCGACGCGCTGCGAAGAGCGTTCGACACCACGTTCGTCCAGGATCTGGACCGTCATGTTGCGGCCCATGGCAACCAGGTTGCCATCGGAATTGCGCAGCATGTTACGGTTCTTGATCTGAACCGTGCCCTCGTAGGAGGCTTCCAGGAACGACTGGTCGACCACGGTCGCCGTGCCGCCCAAGTGGAAGGTACGCATGGTCAGCTGGGTGCCCGGCTCACCGATCGACTGTGCGGCGATGACGCCGACAGCTTCGCCGATGTTCACAGGCGTACCGCGAGCAAGGTCGCGGCCGTAGCAGACCGAGCAGACACCCGTCTGGATTTCGCAGGTCAGTGCCGAACGGATACGGATCGACTGGATGCCGGCCTTCTCGATCTCGATGACGTCAGGCTCCAGGATCATCTTGCCGGCATCGACGATGCGCTCGCCCGTGACCGGATGATCGATATCGTCGAGCGCCGTACGGCCGAGGATGCGGGCGCCGAGCGAGGCGACCACCTGACCGGCATCGACGATGGCGGTCATGGTGAGGCCGTTTTCGGTGCCGCAATCGACGTGCGTGACGATGCAGTCCTGCGCGACGTCGACGAGACGACGGGTCAGGTAACCGGAGTTGGCGGTCTTCAAGGCGGTGTCGGCCAGACCCTTACGGGCACCGTGGGTCGAGTTGAAGTACTCGTTAACGGTGAGGCCTTCCTTGAAGTTCGAGATGATCGGTGTCTCGATGATTTCGCCCGACGGCTTGGCCATGAGGCCGCGCATACCGCCCAGCTGACGCATCTGGTTCGGAGAACCACGAGCACCAGAATGGCTCATCATGTAGATCGAGTTCATCGGCTTTTGGCGACCGGTCTTTTCGTCGAATTCGACGGCCTTAATGCGGGCCATCATTTCTTCGGCGACCTTTTCTGTGGCCTTGCCCCAGGCGTCGACAACCTTGTTGTACTTCTCGCCCTGGGTGATCAGACCGTCATTGTACTGCTGCTCGTATTCCTTCACGAGCGCTTCCGTATCGCCGACGATCTTGACCTTGGTGTCCGGGATGACCATGTCGTCCTTGCCGAACGAAATGCCGGCGCGGCAGGCATGGGAGAAGCCAAGCTGCATGATGCGGTCGCAGAAAATGACCGTGTCCTTCTGGCCGCAATGACGGTAGACCGTGTCGATCATCTTGGAGATGTTCTTCTTGGTCATTTCCTGGTTGCAGATGTCGAACGTGACCTTGCCGTGCTTCGGCAGAAGTTCGCCGATCAGCAGGCGGCCAGGGGTCGTCTCATAGATCTTCGAATAGGGCTTGCCATCTTCGCCGATCGACTTGAAGCGGCCGCGAATCTTCGAATGCAGCGTCACGACCTTGTTTTCGAGAGCGTGATGCAGCTCGCCGAGGTCGGAGAAGGCCATGCCTTCGCCCGGCTCGTTCTGGTTCAGGATCGACAGATAGTACAGGCCGAGAACCATGTCCTGCGAGGGAACGATGATCGGCGCGCCGTTTGCCGGGTGCAGAATGTTGTTGGTCGACATCATCAGCACGCGGGCTTCAAGCTGGGCTTCCAGCGAGAGCGGCACGTGGACAGCCATCTGGTCGCCGTCGAAGTCAGCGTTGAAGGCCGTGCAGACGAGCGGGTGCAGCTGGATCGCCTTGCCTTCGACCAGCGTGGGTTCGAAGGCCTGGATACCCAGGCGGTGCAGCGTCGGTGCACGGTTCAGGAGAACCGGATGCTCGCGGATGACCTCGTCGAGGATATCCCAGACTTCCGGCTTCTCCTTTTCGACCAGCTTCTTGGCCTGCTTGACGGTCGAGGAATAACCCTTCGCGTCGAGGCGGGCATAGATGAACGGCTTGAACAGCTCGAGCGCCATCTTCTTCGGCAGGCCGCACTGATGCAGCTTGAGTTCCGGACCGGTCACGATGACCGAACGGCCGGAATAGTCGACGCGCTTGCCGAGCAGGTTCTGACGGAAGCGGCCCTGCTTGCCCTTGAGCATGTCGGACAGCGACTTCAGAGGACGCTTGTTGGCGCCGGTGATGACGCGGCCACGGCGGCCGTTGTCGAACAGCGCATCGACAGATTCCTGCAGCATGCGCTTTTCGTTGCGGATGATGATGCCCGGAGCGCGCAGCTCGATGAGGCGCTTCAGGCGGTTGTTACGGTTGATGACGCGGCGGTACAGATCGTTCAGATCCGATGTCGCGAAACGGCCGCCGTCGAGCGGAACCAGCGGGCGCAGGTCCGGCGGGATAACCGGGACGACCTTCATGATCATCCATTCGGGACGGTTGCCCGACTCCATGAAGTTCTCGACGATCTTCAGACGCTTCATCAGCTTCTTCTGCTTGAGATCCGACGTGGTGTCGGCAAGCTCGGAGCGCAGGTCGCCGGCGATCTTCTCGAGGTTCATGCTGGCCAGCATCTCGTAGATCGCTTCAGCGCCGATCATGGCGGTGAACTGGTCTTCGCCATATTCGTCGACGGCGAGCATGTACTCTTCTTCCGAGAGAAGCTGATGCTCCTTCAGAGCCGTCAGGCCCGGCTCGGTGACGATGTAGTTTTCGAAGTAGAGAACGCGTTCCACATCCTTCAGCGTCATGTCGAGCAGCGTCGAAATGCGAGAAGGCAGCGACTTCAGGAACCAGATGTGAGCAACGGGAGCGGCGAGCTCGATATGGCCCATACGCTCACGGCGAACGCGCGACAGCGTGACTTCGACGCCGCACTTTTCGCAGATGATGCCCTTGTACTTCATGCGCTTGTACTTGCCGCACAGGCACTCGTAGTCCTTGATCGGTCCGAAGATTCGCGCGCAGAAAAGACCATCGCGTTCCGGCTTGAACGTGCGATAGTTGATCGTTTCCGGCTTCTTGATCTCGCCATAAGACCAGGAAAGAATCTTCTCCGGCGACGCAATCGAAATCCGGATGGAATCGAAATTCTGCGCAGGCACCTGCGGATTGAAAAGATTCATGACCTCTTGGTTCATGCCTATCTCCTTTAGGGGCGAAAGCCCTCGAATTGCGAACAGTGCCGGCAAATCCCGGGAACCGACCTGACGCTTTAAAACCGCCTTGCGGCGCCATGCATCCGAAGGGACGCCAACGGCGCTGCAATATTCCAAACGGTGCGCGCTGTCCGACAGCGCGCACCTGACAGGCTACTACTCGGCTGCGTCCGGAAGCTGGCTCGCCGCCTGCAGATCATCGACCTTGGAGTTTTCCAGTTCGACGCTGAGACCCAGCGAGCGCATTTCCTTGACGAGAACGTTGAAGCTTTCCGGAATGCCCGCCTCGAAGGTGTCGTCGCCACGAACGATGGCTTCGTAGACCTTGGTGCGGCCGGCCACGTCGTCCGACTTGACCGTAAGCATTTCCTGCAGCGTGTAGGCTGCACCGTAAGCTTCGAGCGCCCAGACTTCCATTTCGCCGAAGCGCTGACCGCCGAACTGCGCCTTACCGCCCAGCGGCTGCTGGGTGACGAGCGAGTACGGACCGATCGAACGGGCGTGGATCTTGTCGTCGACAAGGTGGTTCAGCTTCAGCATGTAGATGTAACCAACCGTGACCTGGCGGTCGAACTGCTCGCCGGTACGTCCGTCGTACAGCGTCGACTGACCGGTCTGCTTGAGACCTGCCATCGCCAGCATGTGGTTGACGTCCGCTTCCCCGGCGCCATCGAAGACCGGGGTCGCGATGGACACGCCACGCTTCCACTGGTCGGCCAGACGCAGGACCGATGCATCGTCATACCCGTGAACATCGTCGCTCTTCGGACCATCGCCGACAACCATATCGATCGTCTTGCGCAGGGGCTCGATATTGCCGCTTGCCTTGTAGGCTTCGATCAGTTCGCCGATCTGACGCCCCATGCCGGCGCAAGCCCAGCCGAGGTGCGTTTCGAGAATCTGACCGACGTTCATGCGCGAGGGCACGCCAAGCGGGTTCAGCACGATATCGACATGCGTACCGTCTTCGAGGAACGGCATGTCTTCAACCGGGACAATGCGCGACACCACGCCCTTGTTCCCGTGACGGCCTGCCATCTTGTCGCCCGGCTGGATCTTGCGCTTAACAGCGACGAAGACCTTGACCATCTTCATGACGCCCGGAGGCATTTCGTCGCCGCGCTGGACCTTTTCGACCTTGTCCATGAAGCGCTGTTCGAGACGCGACTTGGATTCGTCGTACTGGCCACGCAGGGCTTCGAGCTCGCTCTGGACCTTCTCGTCCTCGACGGCGAACATCCACCACTGCGAACGCGGATATTCCGAAACCACGACATTCGACAGTTCCGTGCCCTTCTTGAAGCCCTTCGGACCAGCAAGAGCGACCTGACCGCGCAGCATTTCGATCAGGCGGCCGTAGACGTTACGGTCGAGGATCGCCTGCTCGTCGTCGCGGTCCTTGGCAAGACGTTCGATTTCTTCGCGCTCGATCGCCATGGCACGCTCGTCCTTTTCGACGCCGTGGCGGTTGAAGACGCGAACTTCGACGACCGTACCGTAGGTGCCGGGCGGCATGCGCATGGAGGTATCGCGAACATCCGATGCCTTTTCGCCGAAGATGGCGCGCAGAAGCTTTTCTTCCGGCGTCATCGGGCTTTCGCCCTTCGGCGTGATCTTGCCGACAAGGATATCGCCCGGCTGAACTTCGGCGCCGATGTAAACGATGCCGGCTTCGTCCAGGTTCTTCAGCGCTTCTTCCGAAACGTTCGGAATATCGCGGGTGATTTCTTCCGGGCCGAGCTTGGTGTCGCGCGCCATCACTTCGAATTCTTCGATGTGGATGGAGGTGAACACGTCGTCGGCTACGATACGCTCGGAGAGCAGGATCGAGTCTTCGTAGTTGTAGCCATTCCACGGCATGAACGCGACGAGCACGTTCCGGCCGAGAGCCAGATCGCCCAGATCGGTCGACGGACCGTCTGCCAGGA
>NZ_JAUQTZ010000209.1:0-7663 GCF_059803845.1 Rhizobium sp. UFLA01-1127
GAAGCTCGTGGCAGCGGTGCGCAACGGCGAGGTCAAGCCGGAGACGGTGCGCCAAGCCGCGCGCCGCATCCTGACCCTGCTTGACCGCGTCGGTGCTTTTAAGCAGGCCCCCGATTTAAGCGAGCATGCGCTCGATTTGCCACAGGATCGGGCTTTGATCCGTAAGATTGGAGCCGAGGGTGCCGTGCTTTTGAAAAACGACGGCATTTTGCCGCTGCAAAAGGCAGGGCTCGGACATGTGGCGGTGATCGGGCCGAATGCAGCCGAGGCCCGTGTCATGGGCGGAGGCAGCGCCCAGATCGCCGCCCATTACAGGATCAGTCCGCTGGAGGGCATTCGCCAGGCACTGTCCAACGCCAACAGCATTCATCATGCCAGCGGTTGCCGCAACAATCGCCTGATCAACGTCTTTTCCGGTGAAATGCGTGTGGAGTATTTTGCAGGGCGCGATCTCGCGGGGCCAGTGGTGGCGACCGAAACGGCACACAAGGGCGAATTCTTCTGGTTCGATCTGCCGTCTGCGAAGCTCGATCCCAATGATTTTTCGGCCCGTATGACAGCGTCTTACATACCGGCGGAAAGTGGCGAGCACGTCTTCGGCATGACGAATGCGGGTCTTGCCAGGCTCTATGTCGACGGCAAACTTGTCGTCAACGGCTATGACGGCTGGGCTCGCGGCGACAATTATTTCGGCACAGCCAATGTCGAGCAGCGGCAGGGCATCCATCTTGACGCCGGACAGCGTTACCAGGTGGTCGTCGACTATTGCTCGTCTGCCGTGACCGAGGAAGGGATCAATCTGACGGCGGTGCGCTTCGGCGTGGAAAAGCCGCTCGGCGAAGACGCCATGATGGATGCCGTTGAAAAGGCAAGGGATGCGGATGTCGTCCTGCTTTTTGTCGGCCGTGACGGCGAATGGGATACGGAAGGTCTCGATCTGCCCGATATGCGCCTGCCGGGCCGGCAAGAGGAACTGATCGAACGTGTGGCGGCGGCAAACGCCAATACGGTCGTCGTGCTGCAGACCGGCGGACCGATCGAGATGCCGTGGCTCGACAAGGTTCGGGCCGTGTTGCAGATGTGGTATCCGGGTCAGGAACTGGGTCACGCGGTCGCCGATGTGCTGTTTGGCGATGCCGAGCCCGGCGGACGCCTGCCGCAGACCTTCCCAAAGCGCCTTTTAGACAATTCCGCCATTGTTGGTGATGCGGCCGTCTATCCCGGCAAGGACGGGCATGTGCGCTATGCCGAAGGCGTGTTCGTCGGGTACCGCCACCATGACAAGCGCGGCGTCGAGCCCCTGTTTCCATTCGGCTTCGGCCTTGGCTATACGCGGTTTTCCTGGGCTAACCTGCAGGCATCGGCGATGCACATGGTTGAGGAGGGGGTCACGGTTACCATCGATGTCACCAATACGGGCGACAGAACCGGCTCCGAACTCGTGCAGCTTTACGTGCGGCCTCTTGATTCAACGGTCGAGCGCCCGGACAAGGAGTTGCGTGCCTTTGCCAAGCTTCGGCTGGCGCCCGGCGAGACCGGCACGGCCTTGCTTGTCGTCCGGCCACGTGATCTCAGCTATTTCGACGAGCAGGTTGGAGCCTTCCGAGCCGCGGCCGGTCGCTATGAGCTTCTGGCGGCCGCCAATTCTGCCGATATCCGTTCCGCCGTCACGATCGAACTAGCAAGAGAATGGATCGGGGACGTGTCGGACCGTTCGATCTGATACTACGGGCGGCAGCGGGTGGTAAATTCGCGGATGGATGAAGGGGCGCCGAGATCAGCGTGCCGGATTGCCGGCTCCTGCGTCAGCGCGGTTCGGTCTTTCTGGAGCCGTTCCGCTTTTCCTGGAATGCTTTGAATTGCTTTAGCGGCGGCGCATGCGCAGTGGCGGGACGCGTCCGGAGAAGGAGAACTCTTCATCCCGGTCGGTGGAAGCTGCTTGAAAGATCTGTCCAACGGGTTTCGGACGCCCGAGGTAGAACCCCTGGGCTTCGTCGCAGCCTTCCATACGCAAGATTTCGAGCTGGTGATTGGTTTCGACGCCTTCCGCCAGAACCGGAATTTCAAGGCTTTTGCCGAGCGCGAGCACGGCACGGACAATGGCTTTCGCCTGGATGCTCCCATCCACTTCGCTCATGAAAGAGCGATCGAGCTTGATCTTGTCGAAGGGGAAGGAGCGCAAGGTGTCGAGCGAGGAATAGCCGGTTCCAAAATCGTCGATTGCAATGGTCACGCCAAGTGCACGGAGTTGCCGCAGGACGTGCAGCGTGCGGCTCTTGTCTGCAATGATGGTGGATTCGGTGATTTCCAGCTCCAGCCTTGCCGGCGGCAGGCCCGTTTCGAGAAGGATCGAATGAATGAGCTTGGCAAGATCGGCATGGGCGAACTGTACGGGCGAGAGATTGACGGCAATCTTGTAAGGCCTGTCCCAGGACGCCGCCTCTTTGCAAGCGGTCCGCAATACCCATTCGCCGATGACGAGGATTGTGCCACTTTCTTCGGCAATCGGGATGAATTCCGAGGGCGGCACGGCTCCCCGCTCGGGATGGTTCCAGCGCAGCAGTACCTCATAGCCGCAGATATCGCCGGTTCGCACCGAAGTCTGCACCTGATAGTGCAGTTCGAGCTGCTCCAGTTCGGCGGCACGGCGCAGGTCTTGCGCCAGCGTATGGCGGGCACGGGCGGCCTCGTCCATCCGCGACTCGTAGAAGCAGACGGCGCGGCCGATATCGGCCTTGGCGCGATACATGGCAAGATCGGCGTTGCTGACGAGGCGCTCCTGATCGGTGCCGTCATCCGGGTAGACGGCGACGCCAATGCTTGCTCCCGTCACGGTCTCGAAATCGTCGATCCGGATGGGCTCGAACAGGACCTTTTCCAGACGCGCCACGAAATCCAAAAGCTCGCTCTGGTTCTGGAACCTTTTCGTCGCGGCAAATTCGTCACCACCGACACGCGCGACGAACTCGCCGTCCCTGACGAGCCGCAGGAGCCGGCGTCCGATTGCCTTCAACGCCTGGTCGCCCGCCTTGTGCCCACGCAGGTCGTTGATTTCCTTGAAACGGTCGAGATCTATGCCGATGACCGCAAGCTTGGCCCCGTCTTCCGCGGCGTGTCCGAGCTCGGCCTGCAGATAATCGCTGAAACTGCTGCGGTTGGGCAAGCCTGTCAAAAGATCGTTGAGCGCCATGTGCTGCAGTTTCTGATAGGATTCGCGCGAGGCCCGCTCATCGATCATGTAGCTTGCGACGCCGGTGCCGATGATGAGCAGACCACCGCCGGCAACTGCAACGGCCATGGCGTCCAGCGCATGGGAATCGACAAGCCCGGCACCCATGGCCAGCGGCGTGACCGATACCGCAGCCATTGCCGTAAAGTGCAGCAGGACCACCGCGGCAACAAAAAGGACGAGGCCGGCAAACCATGCAAAACGCCAGGATCGCCTAATCGCCTGATTAAAGGCGAGTGCTGCGAAAATCACCGACAACAGGACGGAGGCGACGACATAGCCCATGTTCCATTCGACGATGCCGTCGACGCGATAGGCCATCATGCCGGTGTAATGCATGACAGTGATGGCAAAGCCGACGACTGCTCCGCCCAATTCCTGCGCAACATACGGCAAGCGTGACAGGGTAATCGCAAAACCGCAGGCACAGCCAATCACGGCCAGGAGAAGGGAGGCCATGGTCAGGATCGGATCGAAGGTGACGGGTGCACTGACCTCATAGGCCAACATGGCAATGAAATGCGTGCACCAGATCGAGGAACCGGCCGCCACGGCGGTCAGAAAGATCCAGCCGCCGCGCTGAAGGTCGCGGGTATTTTCGGCCCGCCGCAGCAGGCCGAGCGTAATCCAGCCACCGCTGATGCAGACGAAGGCCGCAAGCAGAACGAGCCATGGATTGTGTCCTGTGATGATGCAGGAGAGAACGCGCACGTGAAGATCCCAATTCTAGTCACAAGGGCAACTGTATTTCCAATTGTCGTTGTCGCGCCCGAAATCGATGATGAAGTCTTTCGCGGTCAAACACTAAAAATCGGGTAAAGACAGCCGGAGAAAAATGGCAGCCCATGTGCCATTCCGGCTCAGTCTCGATCGCGTTTTCGACCCTTGCGGCATGTTTTTTCCTGAAGTCAGCCGATTGCGACGCGAATGAACTTCATTTCCTGGCGATTGCGGCTTCGTTTTTTTGTTTGGCGCCCATTTGGGCTTGAAGAACATGTTCAATTTCTTGGTAAATTTTCTCTCAATATCGGTAATGTAAAATGAAGTCTTATATTTTATTGGAATATCAATATTTATCTCCGACAATATAAATGAGTGTATTTGAAAGTAACGATACTTTCATATCGCGAAAAATTTGTAGGCACAACTTGCAATATATATACAGAGAGCTTGCCGTGACGAAATACTGGATCTACCCGCAGCCGCTGCACGCATTGTACAGGCTTTCGAGAAAGCTGCTCGGGGATCGATCGGGTAATTTTGGAATAATGACGGCACTCGTCGCCGTTCCGTTGATCGCGGCGGGTGGTCTGGCGCTTGATGTCAGCAACGCCATGCTCGTCAGAACAGAATTGCAGAACGCGGCTGATGCGGCGGCCGTCGGCGCCATTGCGGATTCGTCTCCCGCGGTCGCAGCCGCGATGGCCATGACGAGCGACGGAACAGTCACAATCGGACAGGCCGATGCCAACAAACTCTTTCAAGGACAGGCATCGACCGATCTTCAGAACATACCGGTTAGCGTCAGCGCCGCGGTAACGCGCACGGGAAATATCGTCTCATCGACGGTCAATTTTTCGGCGAACGTGCCGACGACGCTAAGCCAGGTTATCGGAAAAACATCCATTCCCGTCAGCGGCTCGGCATCCGCACAGTATCAGACAGCGAACTTCATGGATTTCCACATGTTGCTGGACAACACGCCATCCATGGGGATCGGTGCTACTATGGCCGATATTGATAAAATGGTGGCAAACACGTCAGACAAGTGTGCCTTTGCGTGCCATATTAAAGGTTCAACGAACGACTATTACAATCTTGCGACGAATATACTGAAGATCAATACGCGTATCGACGTCGTTCGCCAGGCGACACAGTCGCTTACGGAAACCGCTACGACAAACCGGGTGACCCCCGACCAATACAGAATGGCCGTTTACACATTCGGTGCTGACGCCCACACAATTGGCTTGACCAACGTATCGCCGCTGTCATCCGATATGGCGCAGGTTAGCAGTGCCATCAGCAAGCAGAACGTGGACCTGATGACAGTTCCTCAACAGGGCTACAACAACGACCAGGACACGAGTTTCGATACGATGCTCACTCAGCTAGCGCCGATCATTGGCACCGGCGGGAGCGGAAAAACCAGTTCCGATCGTCAGAAGGTTCTTTTCCTTGTCACCGACGGGGTCGGTGACAGCTATAAGCCCAATACCTGCACCAAGCCGACGACGAACGGCCGTTGCCAGGAGCCGCTCGCCACGGCCTTCTGCCAGCCGCTGAAGAACCAGAACATCAAGATCGCCATTCTTTATACGACCTATTTTCCGCTGCCGACCAACGGCTGGTACAATCAGTGGATTGCGCCCTTCCAATCGCAAATCGGCAGCGATCTGCAAAGCTGCGCCTCACCCGGTCTCTATTTCGAGGTGAGCCCGACGCAGGGTATCTCGGATGCGATGAACGCGTTGTTCCTGAAGGTCATTCGCACGCCCCGGATTACAAGCTGACGCCAATCTTCTTGCGGTGTCGCAAGCCCGTTGTTGCGCCCGGCCGGGGCACTACATATGCTGCGGCCGAAACCGCGCAAAAATATCGCCAGCTGCAGGAGAGATGGTCTAGATCAGAACAACCGATTTGATCAGGTCTACGAGTTTTTGGCGTGTCCGTGCGTTCTTGATCTTTGCGAAGGCACGGTTAAGCTCGACGCCTTCTGCGGATGAGAGAAAGCCGACGAGATCGTTCCTGATAGCATATGGTTCGTCTAGGCAGGCAGGGTCGCCTGATATCGTATTATCGAAGAAGTGCGAGACCGGAACATCGAGGCATTCTGCAATGCGCTGCAAGCGGCTTGCGCCGACGCGGTTGACGCCTTTCTCATACTTTTGAACCTGCTGAAATGTCAGGCTAAGCTTTTCGGCCAGCGCCGATTGGCTCATGCCCAGCAGACGCCGCTGCGCACGTATACGGTTGCCGACTTCAATATCGACGGGACTGGGAAGCTTCTTCTTCGACGTATCTTGCACTTGTACCTCATTTTGCCGGTGAGACCGTCCCACCAAGCGGGCAGAGCCGCTCGGTTATGACTGCCGGGCGCTTCGAGAAACGGCAATGCCAATTGATCTCCGCGGCTGAGAGATCGCTCATTTCATGCGCGTTTGGTATAATTCCTGCGCAATCTGACTATCCCGGCGGGGTGAGGCGGAGGCCGTACGACACTTCTTGCCTAGCCAGAGGCCGACTGGCGGCTGAGCTGGCGCGCGGTGTCGATAAACGCTCTGAGCTTTGGCGCCAGTTCCGCCCGGCGCGGAAAGTAAAGAAAAAGACCGGCCTCGGTCACTGCGTGACCGTCCAAGAGCTGAACAAGCCTGCCGGAGGTGATTTCCGCCGCCACCAGCGGCTCGAAGACGTATGCCAAGCCCACTCCCGCCAAAGCAAGCTCGACGGCCGAATGCGCTTCCGTGACGATCGCCCGGCCATTCACGGTGACGGCAATATCTCTTCCGTCCTCCACGAACTCCCATTGATAGAGGCCGCCGGAGCGGATGAGGCGGTAGCCGATGCAATTATGGCTGGAAAGATCGCCAAGAGTGTTCGGACGCCCGAAGCGTCCGATGTAGCCGGGAGAGGCGACGACGATCGACCGAAACGGCGGAGTGAGGCGGACGGCCACCATATCCTGTGCGATCATCTCGCCGACGCGGATGCCGGCATCGAAACCTTCGGCAACGATATCGGTCAGCCGTTCATCGGAAAAGACCTCCACTTCGATCTCGGGATAACGCTCGGCCATGGCCGAGATCACGCGGGTGACGGCAAGCGGCAGGCAGATACGGGAGGCGTTGATGCGCAATAGGCCGCTCGGTCTGCCCTTGACGGCCTTGATGTGTTCGATGCGTTCATGGATGTCCTGCAAGGCCGGGGCAATGGTGCTGATCAGGCTCTTTCCGGCCTCGGTCAACGCTACGCTGCGCGTCGTGCGCGCAAACAGGGGCTGGCCAAGCCTTTCCTCCACCAGCCGCACGGCATGGCTGACGGCCGATGCGCTCATATTGAGTTCACTGGCGGCGGCGGCAAAACCGCTACGGCGCGCCACGGCGGCAATAATGGGCAGATGAGTCAGCAGGTCGCGCTCCATTCATGCACTATAGCGCATAATGCATGCGAATTAAATGACCTTATCGAATGGCGCGGAAGCGGCGAAGCTGAACCTATCAAATCGTGATGGGCCGGCTCGATCGCCGAACGCCATCAATTCAAAGAGGAGCATCAAGATGAGCATGGAATTCTATACGCTGGGCAATAGCGGCCTGAAGGTAACGCGGTTTGCCCTTGGCACGATGACTTTCGGCACGGAATGGGGATGGGGCGCCGACAAGGAGGCGGCACGAGCCATCTTCAACGCCTATGTCGATGCCGGCGGCAATTTCT
>NZ_JAUQTZ010000020.1:0-60665 GCF_059803845.1 Rhizobium sp. UFLA01-1127
GACAGCTACGTGGTCGCCGAAGCGCTGGTGGAATATGACGAACTGTTCCAGAAATTCCGTGCCAACCACATCTATCTGATCCAGCGCTCCATCGGGCTCGGCTCGAAATCGCTGAAAGGCCGCCCGGTCGAGCTGCTGCAGGCTGGCGCGCACCATCGGTTTTTTCCGGATCTGTGGGACGTCCGCGCCGACATGACCGATCGCTGGGGCAGCCGATATGGCGTCGTCCGCGATTCCATTTCCAAGCACGACGCCGCCGAATAAGCGCCGGCCGGACGCCCTCTCCCGCCGCGGCCGATGCGCGGCGGACAGCCTCTTGGCTGGGATCAAGCTCCCGGATGGACCTGCAGCCCATCGACCGCCCCCATACTTCCTCCACTCATACAATGTGAATCGGCTGCCTTGCTGGTGTTGCCGCTGAAAACACCGGTTGTCGCCCCCAAAGGCCGCAAAAGGTGAGATTTTGAGTCGCGAAATGCAAAAACCATGAAATATAGCCTATTGCATAAATTTGTTGCCTGGCATATTTCTTTAGTAATTTCGAAATTCGATCCTCCCCGGAGCCCGCATGACGCAAATTCAGGAAGCCGCGACCCAAGATGGCGCATGGAAATTCGCGAGCCGCGACGAAGACGACCGCCCAAGCCTTCCCGAAGTCAACGCCACTGTAAGAGTGCCGTATACGGGGAGCTGGGTCCGGCGCCTGATCGCCTTCCTCGGACCGGGCTACATGATCTCGGTCGGTTACATGGACCCCGGCAATTGGGCGACGGACCTCGCAGGCGGCGCGCAGTTCGGCTACACGCTTCTTGCCGTCATCATGCTTTCGAACCTGATGGCGATCCTGCTGCAGGCGCTTTCGGCCAGGCTCGGCATCGCAACCGGCCGCGATCTCGCCCAGGCCTGCCGCGATCATTACCCGCGGCCCGTGAACCTTGCTCTGTGGTTCGCCTGCGAGCTTGCCATCATCGCCTGCGATCTGGCGGAAGTCATCGGCACGGCGATCGCGCTGCGGCTGCTCTTCGGTATTCCGCTGATCGGAGGCGCGCTGATCACCGCGCTCGACGCTTTTCTGCTGCTGCTTTTGATGAGCAAGGGCTTCCGCTATCTCGAAGCTTTCGTCATCGCGCTGCTGATCGTCATCGCCACCTGTTTCGCCATCCAGATCGCCGCCGCTGCCCCGCCGGTCGCAGCAATCCTCAAGGGTTTCATCCCTTCCCCCGAGATCGTCACCAATCACGAGATGCTCTATATCGCCATGGGCATCATCGGTGCGACGGTCATGCCGCATAACCTCTACCTGCATTCCTCGATCGTGCAGACCCGCGCCTACAAACGCACGGAAGAGGGCCGCCGCGACGCCATCAAATGGGCAACCGTCGACAGCACCGTTGCGCTGATGCTGGCGCTCTTCGTCAATGCCGCGATCCTGATCGTCGCGGCGGCTGTCTTCCACAGCAGCGGCCATGCCGATGTCGCCGAGATCGATCAGGCATACGAGCTGCTCTCGCCGCTGCTCGGCCTCGGCATCGCATCCACGCTGTTTGCCGTGGCGCTGCTTGCCTCCGGCCTCAATTCGACCGTCACGGCGACGCTGGCCGGCCAGATTGTGATGGAAGGCTTTCTCCGGCTACGGATTCCGCACTGGGCAAGACGACTTTTGACCCGCGGCCTCGCAATTATTCCGGTTGTGTTCGTAACCGCCATTTATGGTGAAAAAGGTACTGCCAATCTGCTTGTGCTCAGCCAGGTCGTGCTGTCCATGCAGCTGCCCTTTGCGGTCATTCCGCTGGTCCAATTCGTCACGAATCGCGACAAAATGGGCAGTTTCGTCGTGTCCAAGAGCGTTGCCGTTCTCTCCTGGCTCGTGGCGGCGATTATCCTGGCGCTGAACTTCAAGCTGCTCTACGACACCATCTTCAGTTGACGAATCACCAGGAACACGCGAATCTGGGCCTGTGGACGATCACGGCAATTAACAGACTCGTAATATTTGCCTAGATTTTGCCATGATTTGCCCTAGTTTGAGCCCACCGCAACTGCAGGGTTCCTCACTTCATGGCCGAAAGTCCATTGCGCGTCCAATTTCCTGCAGAGGCTGCAATCCAGGCGCGGCCGCATCATGATTTTCATATTCCGTTCCTGCCGCGCTCCGCCCATCTGCGCCATCTGATCGCCATCGGATTGGCGGGCACAGCATCCTTCGGCCTGCTCGCCACCGTGCTCTATCCCCTGTTGGCGCGTCATACGATCGAACAGGCCGTGCCGGTGCGCACGGCCCAGCTCGAACGGCCGCAGCCCGCACTGCGCAAGGCCAGCCGGCTGGCCGCGAAACAGCGCTTCGACGGAGCCCGCTTCGCGCAGGTCGCGGAAAAGACCTCGAGCGGCGAAACCCGGATTTTCACCTATCATCGCACGACGCTGGTCTTCAAATCCGACGAAACCGCCCTCTTGCGCGAGAACGCCGGCGCCATTAACGCCTCCTATGGCGAGGAACGCACCGACAACGCGGTGTTTTCGCCGCCTTCGCTGTCGGATATCCGCCACGGCATCTATCCGCAGGCTACCCATTATGACGCTGTGCGCCGTTCCCGCTTTCCCGTTCGCGGCGTGCCGCTGAACGTCAGCGTATCCAGGGCCGCGACAAGCGAGCAGGGTCGTGAGTTCCGTCGGCTGGTTTCCATGCCGAAAGACAAGCAGGACCTGCAGGATATCCTCGCTTCGGCGGGCCTTGGCAGCGACGCGGGCGACGAGCTGCAGCGCGCCCTCGAGACCGATACGGTTTCCCCCGGCGACAGCCTGGAGCTGCTGCTCGAGAAGAAAAGCCCCAACGCCCGCCCGAAGCTCATCATGGCGCGCTTGAGCGGCGGAAAGACCCCGGAGCGGGTCGTCGCCCGCGACGACGCCAACGGTTTCGTGCCGATGGCCAACGACCGGCTGTTTTCCACGCTCTATAGCGAAAGCCAGACCGAGGCGCCTTCGTCTTCGGAGGTCGCCGCGGTCGATCTCAGGAATGTCGATGATAGTGACGAGGCGACCGTCGGTTCCAAGCTCGAAAAAGCCGGGCTGACCAAGGAATTCGCCTCGCAGCTCATCAAGCTTGCCAAGGCCAAGGGCATTTCGCTGACCGGCGGCGACGATGCTCCCGACAGCGTCGACCTGCTCTTCCGCAAATCGGACGACGGGCGCAACGAGCTGATGTTCATCGAATTCCATGCCGATGGCGACACGCATCGCTTCTATCTGCACAAGAATGGAGGCGAAGGCTCCTCGGAATTCTACGACGAGAGCGGCCATTCGATCGCGAAGTCGCTCGTGCACCGTCCCGTGCCGAACGGCACGCTCGGCGACGGCTTTGCCTGGCGCATCCACCCCATTCTCGGCGTGAAGAAGTTCCACAACGGCGTCGATTTCCGCGCACCGATGGGAAGCCCCATCCAGGCTGCCGGCGATGGCGTGGTCGAGAAGATCTCCTCGGAGACCGGCTACGGCAAATATGTCCGCATTCGCCATGATGGCGGCTATGAGACCACCTATGCACATATTTCGGCAACGCCGTCTAACCTGCGCGTCGGCCAGCGCGTGACCCAGGGCCAGATCATCGCCTATGTCGGCTCGACGGGCTACTCCACCGGCCCGCATCTCTATTACGAGCTGCGCGTCAACGGCCGTTACGAAAACCCGCTGACGGCACAATTGCCGGCGGGCACCAATCTGACCGGCAAATCGCTCGACAGCCTGCGTTCACAGGTCAACCACGTCGAGAGCATCATGAGCTACCTCGACGTTCCCGCCCGCGACAAGCCGGCAACCGCCTTCTCCAGCTTCGGTCAGGCGCCGAACTTGAACTCCAGCTTGGAACCGGGCCTGGGGCCAAGCTTCGGGCCGAACCACTTCGGCGCACCGTAACCGTAAGCCGGTGGGAAATCCCTGCATACGGCGCCGCGTGTCACATATGACGTACAAAGGTCGCTGTAGCACGTTAAGTCTGCCCGGCCCGATTCCCGAAGGCGACAATGGCGCCTCGATGCCGAATGCGGTAACAATCCCCATACATCGCCGTGAAGAAGATATTGCCGTGCACTATCTGATGAAAATGCCGGATGTGATCACGCCGCAATCCGCAAGGAGCAGACATTGGCGCGCAAGCCGTTGCCGGAGCAAAAGGATAAGATGCCGAACGAAAGCCGGCGCCTCCGCGCCGATGCGCGCCGCAATCGTGACAGGCTGATCGAAGTCGCAGCGCAAGCCTTCGCCAGTCACGGCACCGCCGCCTCCCTGGAAGACATAGCTCGCCACGCGGATGTCGGGATCGGCACGCTCTATCGCCATTTTCCGAGCCGGGAACATCTGGTCGAAGCGGTTTATCGTCACGAGGTCGAAGCACTGTGCGATGCCGCAGAAGAACTTTCGCGCGAGCGGACACCGGATGAAGCCCTGGAAGAATGGATGCATCGCTTCGTCGGATACATCGCGACCAAACGCGGCATGGCCGACAGCCTCCGCATCCTTCTCAACAGCAATTCCAAGCTTTTTGCCGACAGCTACGGCAAGGTACCGGTCGCACTCGCAAGTCTGATCGACCGGGCGGTCGCCGCCGGTGCGATCCGTACCGATGTCGACAGTACCGATGTGCTGCAAGCGCTTTCCGGCACCTATTCCATGCCCAGTTCGCCGGAATGGTATCAGCGCTCCCGCCGCCTCGTGCGCCTCCTGATGGACGGCCTGCGTTGGGGTGCGCGTAGGGGCTGATAATCAGGACGGGCATCCCTATATCTTTTGGAACAAAGACAGTCTGGCTCGGTTCCGTATGAAGGACGCCCAGCCATCTCCTGCAACCTATCTCAGGAAATCCAATCATGCCGGAAAGAGCAGTCAAGATCCCCGGTCCGGATCATCCGATCACGATCGAGAAAAAGCAGGCCCATGTCACCGTCTCCGTCGCCGGCAAGGTGATTGCCGATACGCATGAGGCGCTGTCGCTCAAGGAAGCATCCTATCCTGCCGTCATCTATATTCCGCGCAAGGATGTCGACCTGTCCCTGCTGGAAAGGACCAGCCACGAAACCTACTGCCCCTACAAGGGCGAATGTTCCTATTACAGCATCCCAGCCGGCGGCGAGCGCTCCGTGAACGCCATCTGGAGCTATGAAGACCCCTATGCGTCCGTCAGCGGGATCAAGGACTACATGGCCTTCTATCCGGATCGCGTCGATTCCATCGACGTAAACGCTTAAAGAGCAAGCCCGCTCGACGCATCGAAGACGTAAACCTGCTCCGGACTCACCGAGACATTCAGCGGCTGACCATAGCGCACCGGCGCTTCGCCATCGACAACGGCCGTGACCTGTTCGCCGGAAAGGTCGAAGAGGACATGCGTCTGTGCCCCGGTAGGCTCGACAAGCAATGTCTGCCCGGTGAGCGGCGAACCGCCGCTTGCAAGGCTCAGATGCTCGGGCCTGAGGCCGATCTTCACGCTCTGGCCTGCCTTCACCTTGCGTTCCCGAGCGATGCGGATCGGCGTGCTGTCCTTCAGCCGCACGGCCGGCGCTCCATCGACGCCGTCGACCACGCCATCGAGGAAATTCATGGCCGGCGAGCCGATGAAGCCGGCAACGAAGAGATTGGCCGGCTTGCGGTAAAGCTCGATCGGCGTTCCCTGCTGCTCGATCTTGCCCTGGTTCAGCACGACGATACGGTCGGCAAGCGTCATCGCCTCGATCTGGTCATGGGTGACGTAGATAGAGGTAGTCTGCACCTTCTGATGCAGAGCCTTGATTTCGGAGCGCATCTGAACACGCAGCTTCGCATCGAGGTTGGAGAGCGGCTCGTCGAACAGGAAAACGGCGGGATTGCGCACGATGGCACGGCCCATGGCGACACGCTGGCGCTGGCCGCCGGAAAGCTGCGCCGGCTTGCGGTCGAGCAGCTTGGTAAGATCGAGCATGCGGGCTGCCTCATTGACCCGCTGCTCGATCACCTGCTTGGTCTCGCCTGAGAGCTTCAGATTGAAGCCCATGTTCTCCGCGACCGTCATATGCGGGTAGAGTGCGTAGGACTGGAAGACCATGGCGATGTTTCGTTCGCGCGGCGTCATGGAATTCACCACCTGCCCGCCGATCGATACGTCGCCATCGGTGATTTCCTCGAGCCCGGCGATCATCCGCAGCAGCGTGGACTTGCCGCAGCCGGAAGGGCCGACGAGCGCGATGAACTCGCCGTCCTCGATCGAAAGCGAGATGTCGTGGATGACGGTGAGCGCCCCATAGGCCTTGTGGATGTTGTGCAGTTCGACGGATGCCATGTTGTTTGTGCTCCGATGAGAGCAATTCCAGGAAAAGTGCGTAGCGGTTTTCCGTCCGGAATTGCTAAAACAAAGAGATAGAGCGGTTCAGAGTTTCCATGAAAAGCTGAACCGCTCCAGACTCAGGATTTCACGGCGCCGGCAGTGAGGCCGGCGATGATGTGCTTCTGCGCCAGGAAGAAGACGATGACGGTGGGTAGGATGGTCAGCGTGATGAAAGCGAGCACCAGCTCCCATTCCGTGCCGAATTCGCCGCTATAGACCATCATGCCGAGCGGCCAGGGGTAGATCGAATCCGAATTCAGCATGATCAGCGGCAGGATGTAGCTGTTCCAGCTGCCGACGAAGGAAATGATGCTGACGGTCGCGATGATCGGCCGCGAAAGCGGCAGCGAAATATGCCAGAAGAACCGGATATAACCGCAGCCATCGACAAACGCCGCCTGGAACAATTCTTCCGGAAGGTTTCGAAAATAGTTCCGGAAGAGCAGGATGCTCATGCCGAGACCGAAAGCCACCTGCGGCAGCACCACGCCCCAGTAGGTATTGAGCAGGCCGAGATCGCGGATGCGGATGAAGAGCGGCAGGATGGCGGTCGCCGCCGGAAACATCAGGCCGATCAGGAAATAGTTCAGCAGGAAGTTCGAGCCGAAGAATTTCACATGCGCGAAGGCGAAGGCGGCCATGGCCGAGACCGACAGCGTCAGGAACACGGTGAGCACGGCGATGATCAGCGAATTCATCATCTGCCGCCAGTATCGGTCGCCGAAGAGAATGCCGGTATAATTCTCGAAGTGCCACTCGGCCGGCAGGCCGAACGGATTGGTGCGGAGATCGCCGAGCGTCTTGAAGCCGCCGAGCGCGGTCGTCAAAAGCGGGATCAGCACGATCGCGGCAATGATGGTCAGCGACACATAGAGATAGATCTTCGTGCCGGTGGTCAGTCGAACGGATGAGGCCAGATCAGTCATTGCGCATAAATATCCGTTTGTAGCCGAAGGCGAGGGTGACGCAGATCACGAACAGCACGACGCCGACGGCGCTGCCGAGGCCGACCTGCATGCGGGTGACGCCGAAATTGTAGAGGAAGGTCACCATCGTCTGGGTCGAGTTGAACGGGCCGCCGCCGGTGAGCGGCATGATCATGTCGAAGAGCTGCAGCGATCCGACGACAGCGAAGAAGACGGAAAGACGCAGCGTCGAGCCGAGCAGCGGCAGCGTCACGTAGCGGAACTTCTGCCAGCCTGTGGCGCCGTCGATCTCGGCCGCTTCCAGTACGCTCTTGTCCAGAGATTGCATGCCGGCGATGAACAGCATCATGTGAAAGCCGAAATATTTCCACACGATGACGCCGAGCACGGCATACATCGCCAGATCCTTGTCGGCGAGCACATAGGGCGTCGGCGTGCCAAGGAAATGCGCGATCGCGGCAAACAGGCCATAGTCGCCGTCATAGACAAAACGCCAGATCAGGCCGGCGGCCACTTCGGCGAGCACGTAAGGCAAAAAGAAGATAAGCCGAAAGAGCACGACGCCGCGAATGCGGTGCGCCAGCATCGTCGCCAGCCAGATGGCAAGCGGCACCTGGACCGCAATGGATACGACAATGATGAGCGCATTGTTCTTGAGCGACGTCAGGAAGGCATCGTTCTTGAAGAGCACCTGGAAATTGCGCAGCCCGACAAACTCCGTCGGCGGCCCATAGCCGTTCCAGCGATAAAGGCTGTACCAGGCCGCCTCACCCATCGGCAGGATGACGAAAATGGTAAAGAGCAGCAGCGCAGGCGGCAGAAACAGCAGGATCACGGGCAGGCGGCCACGCGCAGCCGGCGATTTTCGCTTCGCTGCGGGTCTCGCTCTTGCGACGGAGGGCATGGCGGTCGTGGCGCTGACATCGGTCATGGGCAGTCTCGACAGTTGCAGTTCAGGGAAAAACCGGCGCCGGCACAAGGGAGCGGCCGGCGCCGGAGGGCACTAGAGCTGGTCCTGCTCGAAAGCGTCCTGGACCTGCTGCGCGCCATCCTTCGGCGAAATCTGGCCGGAGACGATGCCGACAGCCACGTCGTTGACGACACGGCCGACGGAGGGGCCGAGATCCTGGTCGAAGAAGTTCTGATGCCAGGTCGAATGCGCCAGCTGATCGGCGGCCTCGTGCATCAGCGGACCCTTGACGCCATCTTCGGCGCCGACGGCGACCGGAATGATCATGCCGGCCTGCGCCATGGTGCGCTCGTTTTCGGCATTGGTCAGATAGGCGAGGAAATCGAGCGCCTCGGGCGGGGCCTTCTTCGTAACGGCCCAGCCGTTCAAGCCGCCGAGCGTATCGGTCGGAAGGCCGGCGCCGCCGGTCACGGCCGGGAAGGCGAAGCGGCCGATATTGTCGTTCGCCAGACCTTTGCCGTCACCGGAATTGGTGCGCTGGTTGGCAACCGTATTTTCGAAGCCGAGGATCATCGCAGCCTTGCCGTCGCCGAAGACGCCGAGCGCCTGCGGCCATGTGGTGCCGAGATAGCCGGGCTGGAAGGGCTCGAGCTTGCCGAGTTCGGCTAGCTGTTCGCCGGCCTTGATGATCGAGGGATCGTTGAAGCCGTTGCCCTTGCCGTTCTTGGCGTTGTTGAAGACCTGCTGACCGCCGTCGCGCATCACCAGATAGCTCCAGTAAAAATGGATCGGCCACTTCTCGCCGCCACCGCCGGCGATCGGCGCGATACCGGCAGCCTTGATCTTCTTGACCGCGGCCAGATAATCGTCCCAGGTCTTGATGGCGCTCGCATCGACGCCGGCCTTGGCGAACAAGGCCTTGTTATAGAAGAAGGAAACCGTGCCGAGCTTGTAGGGTACGGCGCTGACCTTGTTGTCGAAGGTCAAGCCCTTGACGGCCGCCTGATTGTAACTCTTCAGCCAGGCGCCATCCTTGGCATTCATCGCTGCGGTCAAGTCGAGCAGCGTTCCGGTCTGCTGTTGCTGCTTCAGCACGCCCCCGCCCCAGCTGAAGAAGAAATCGGGCGCGTCCTTCGATTGCAGCAGCGTCGGCAGCTTTGCCTTGAAGGCCTCGTTGGCCAGGAACTGCATCTCGATCTTCGTGCCGGGATGCTTGGCCTCATACTGATCGGCAATCTTGCGCCACACGGCGACATAGTTCGGATCGGTTTCCAGATGCAGCCATTTGACGACGGTGTCGGCGGCGGCGCCGGTTGCGCCAGCAAGAATGGCCAGACCGGCCGTGGCGGCAATAGCGGCGATGCGAAGGGCGTGAGCCCCACGTAGATGGATCATGATTTTCTCCTCCCAAGGGAACCAAGAGCCTCAATATTTTTTCCCTTATGCGGAATAATTCAGCGGAGCTTTGCCGAAATGTCAACCGTCATCGCTAAATTTTCGCCAGATCGGCCGTAAAACGGCTTGACATTAGGCGACCGCCATAGGTTATTTAATTCGCATTCCGTTAAAAATACCAGGCCGCAGCCGAGCGGGTCGTCATTCGGCGCCATTCTCATGAAGACAGCAGATCCCGAGCTTATGCGGGCGATAAACCGCTTCAATGTGCTGGATACGATCCGGCGGGCGGGCTCCATCGCACGTATCGAAATCAGCGACCGCACCCAGCTTTCGACCACCACCGTGTCAGCGATTACCGCGTCACTGCTGGATGACGGGCTGATTCTGGCGCGCACCGAAGGCGACCTGCGCGAGGCGGCCGCTCGAGGCAGGCCCCGCGTCATGCTCGAACTCAACCCGGATGCTGCGCGCGTCGTCGGCGCGAAAATCGCCGCCAACCGCATGGTCTTCGTCGTCACGGACTTTCGCGGCGAGGTTCTGTCCACGCTGACGCTGGCGCTGCGCGTCGACCGGCAGCCGATCGGCGTCATTGCCGATCTCATCGAGGATGGCGTCCGCCGCTGCGTCGTCGATGCCAATCTAGCGCTCGACGAAATCGATTCCGTCTGCCTCGGCCTGCCTGGCGTCGTCGAACATCGCACCGGCTGCATCCGTACAAGCCCCATCTTCCGCGAAAGCGGTGTCGATTTCGCCAAGGACATGTCGGAGCGGCTGGGCGTCACCACCATCGTCGAGAGCGATGCCCACGCCATCACGCTCGCCCATCACTGGTTCGGCAAGGCGAAAGACCTGGACGACATGGTGCTCGTGTCGCTGGAGCAGACGCTGGGGCTCGGCGTTCTGCATGGCGGCCAGCTCTTTCGCGGCGCCGGCGGCCTCAGCCACAATCTCGGCGACCTCGTGCTCGGCATGGGGCCGCAGGGCATCATCCGATTGGCAAGTCTTGCCGGTGAAAGCGCCATTCTCGGCGACCAGCCGAGCGGCCGCTTTGCCGAAGCCATCCGCCTTGGCCGCGGAATGGCGCATGCCAAGACGCTGATCGATGCTGAAGACAACACGCTGATCAATGCTGCCATCCGCGCCGGCGAGGCCTGCGGCATGGCGCTCGCTAATATCGTCACGCTGTTTGCACCGCCGCGCGTCATTTTGGTGGGGTCGAGCCTGGCGCTCGGCCAGCCCTTTCTCGACAGCCTGCGTGAGGCCTATTCGCTGGCCATTCCGCCATCGATCAAAGGCGTGACCGAACTCGTTTTCGACCAGTCGACCGACGAGACCTGGGCGCAAGGCGCCGCAGTCGTCGCGCTGCGCGAACTCTACGAATCGCCCTGGGGAACGACGGGACCGGCACCGGCCCTTTGATTTCGCGGGACAGCAAAGACAATTCATCTGGAGGAAGCTTATGAACACGGTCGGCATCGGCATCATCGGCTGCGGAAACATTTCCGGCGCCTATCTCACCGCCATGAAATCCTTTCCCATTCTCGACATCAAAGGTGTCGCCGACCTCAATCGCGAGCTCGCCGAGGCAAAGGCTGCCGAATTTGGCCTGAAAGCGGTTGATATCGCTGCCCTGCTGGCGGACCCGTCGATCGAGATCATCGTCAACCTGACCATTCCGAAAGCCCATGTCGCTGTCGGCCTGCAGGCGCTGGATGCCGGCAAGCACACCTATTCGGAAAAGCCGCTCGGCATCAATTTCGCCGAAGGCAAGACGCTTGCGGAGGCCGCTGCCGCCAAGGGTCTGCGCATCGGCGCGGCACCCGATACCTTCCTCGGCGGCGGCCACCAGACGGCACGCGCCATTATCGACGAGGGCGCCATCGGCATCCCGGTCGGCGGCACCGCCACCTTCATGTGCCCCGGCCATGAGCGCTGGCATCCGAATCCGGCTTTCTATTATGAAGTCGGCGGCGGTCCGATGCTCGATATGGGTCCCTACTACATCACCGATCTCGTCAACCTGCTCGGCCCCGTCTCCCAGGTCGCCGGCTTTGCCGTCACGCCGCGCAAGGAACGCATCATCACCAGCGAGCCGCGCAATGGCGAGCACATCCCGGTACATGTGCCGACGCATGTCGCCGGCGTCATGGCCTTTGCCAACGGTGCCGTCATCCAGATCGGCATGAGCTTCGATGTCGCCGGCCACAAGCACGTGCCGCTTGAAGTCTACGGCACCGAAGGCACGCTGATCGTGCCCGATCCCAACCGCTTCGGCGGCCCGGTGGAATTCCTCAAGAAGGGCGGCGAATTCGCCGAGCGTGAGATCACCGCGCCCTATGCCGACGGCAATTACCGCTCTCTCGGCGTTGCCGACATGGCGCATGCCATCCGCTCGAACCGTCCGCACCGCGCCAATGGCAGCCTCGCGCTGCATGTGCTCGAAGTCATGGAAGCCTTCCAGGCCGCCTCCGACAGCGGGCGCACGGTCACCATCACGACGCAAACGGAGCGTCCCGCCCCTCTGTCCGAATCCCTGGTGGATGGGCAGATCGGCCGCTAATTGAGCTAGTTCAGGAGGACTATCATGCGTGAAGCACTTATCGTCTGGGGCGGCTGGAGCGGCCACGAACCGCAGGAATGTGCCCATATTATCCGCGACATGCTGGAAGAGGACGGTTTCAAGGTCTATCTTGAAAATAGCACCGAGGCCTTCGCCGACCCTTCGATCCACGATCTCAGCCTGATCGTGCCGATCGTCACCATGTCGAAGATCGAGAAGGAAGAGGTGAAGAACCTCGCCGACGCGATCGAAAGCGGCGTCGGCATAGCCGGCTATCATGGTGGTGCTGGCGATTCATTCCGCGAAAGCGTCGAATATCAGTTCATCATCGGCGGCCAATGGGTCGCCCACCCCGGCAACATCATCGACTATAAGGTCAATATCACGCGCCCGGACGATCCGATCATGGAGGGGATTACCGATTTCCCCTACACGTCGGAACAATATTACATGCATGTCGATCCCTCGAACGAGGTGCTGGCGACCACGACCTTCACCGGCGACCATGCCTACTGGATCGACGGCGTCGTCATGCCCGTCGCCTGGAAGCGCAAATACGGCCAGGGCCGCGTCTTCTATTCCTCGCTCGGCCACCAGGCCAAGGAATTCGACGTGCCGCAGATGAAAGCCATCTTCCGCCGCGGCGCCAACTGGGCGGCGCGGTGATTGGCGGTAGCATTCGAGAAGGGCACGATACCCCCTCTGTCACTTCGGGACAGAGGGGGTATCAGCGCTCCCGCAAATCGAAAAGCCGAATCCCACTCAGCTCTTCTTGAGCTTCAACTTCGCATTCCCTTCATCCACCAGCCTCTGGGCGGCTTCGGCGACCGTGATCTTGCCAAAGGCAAGCTGATCGGCAATGGGGCGCGCGACATTCACGTCGAATTCCTGGGAGCCCATCGGCGCAGGCGGCGGATAATCGCCCACCTGATCCTTCAGCAGCTGGACGTATTTCACCGTCAGCTGCTCCACCGGATTGAGCTGCGGCAGGATCGCCTCACGCACGGCCGGCGACATCGGCACGCCGCGCTCGACGCCAAGGATCTTGCCGGCTTCGACGTCGTTGACGAAGAAATTGATGAATTTTGCCGCTGCTTCGCCATTCTTGCTGGTGGCGCCGACGCTCCAGATCAGCGCCGGACGGTAGTAATGCCCTGACGGGCCGTCCTTCTTTTCGCGCGGCAGCATGGTGATGCCGAGCTTGCTCTTGACCACAAGCTGGTAGCCCACGAGCTGGTTGGAATAGGCCATGCCCATCGCCGACTTGCCGAGCGCCAGGCAATTGCTTTCGATGACGTTCTGGTCGAGCGTCTGCACGTCGGGCGGCACCGTGCCGCCGCGTTTGCGCAGTTCTTCCCAATAGGAATACCATTCCTTGGCATCGTCGACGCCGAAACCGAGATTGCCTTCCTTGGTAAACAGGCTTTTCCCGCGCTGGCGCATCCAGGCATCGAGCACGTAATTGTAGCGCGCACCATAGGGGCCACCCCAATAGGCGCGCTTGCCGGCCGCCTTGGTCATCTCCACGGCCAGATCGGCATACTCGGCCCAGGTCGTCGTCGGACCGGGCGGGGTCAGACCGGTCTTCTGAAAGATCTCCTCGTCATAGAACATTGCGAAGGAGTTCAGCCCGAGGCCGACGCCATAGAGCTTGTCGTCGATCGTCGTCAGCTTGAGCACATCCTTGCCGAAGGCATCGATCTTCAGGGTCGAGGGCACGAACGGATCGAGCGGCATGCAGGCGCCGCGCTGCGAATAGTCCGAAATCGTGCTCGGCTCGAGCTGGAAGACATCCGCTATGTTCTGGCTCGCCATTCCCGTTGCGAGCTTGGCCCAATAGCCGTCACCGCTGATGCTTTCGCCGACGACGGAAATATCCGGGTTCTTGCTGTGGAACAGCTCGGCGACGGCGACCGTGCGCTTGCCGCGATCGGGCGAGCCCCACCACATCGCCCTTAACTGCGTCGCATCGGCAAAGGCCGGCATGGCTCCGCCAGTGAGGGCGAGACCAGCCGCTGCCCCAGTGGCTCCGATCATGAATGAACGGCGATTCATGCGCATGAGATTCCTCCTTCTCTTGCGTTTGTCATCCGCGGCGATCTCCCCGACGCCTTTTGCGGATGAAGCAAGGTGAGGATATGCAACTTCATTGCACTGTGCAATAAAAAATCTTTCTGTTGCAAATTTGCGTAATTTTGCATAATTTTGCGACATGAACGATATTCGCTCCAAACGCATCCGACAGGCCGATATTGCAACCGCCGCCGGCGTCTCCGTTTCCACGGTGTCGCGGGTTCTTACCAATGAGCCCGGCATCAGCGAGACGATCCGCCAGCACATCTTCAAGGTGGCAAGCGATCTCGGCTATCCGCTGAAGACGGCGGCCGAGACGACATCAGGCGCCTTGGCGCTGATTGCCAGCGACAGCGTCACCGGCGGCCTCAGCGTTTTCTACGAGGGCATACTGGAAGGCTTGCGCGCCGGCGCCGCCGGGCGCGGCATGCGCTTCGATATCCGCCTCGTCCGCGAGGCGAGGACGGAGCCGGAGCTGGTGAAGGAATATCTGCAGACGGCCGGCGCCGATGGTCTCTTTCTGGTCGGTATCGATCCTTCGGAAGAGCTGTGCCGATGGCTTGAGACGAGCGGCACGCCGACCGTGCTTGTCAACGGCACCGACCCGAAGCTGCGTTTCGACGGCGTTTCCCCCTCGAATTTCTTCGGCGCTTATAATGCAACCCGGCGCCTGCTCGACGCCGGCCATCGCCACATCCTGCATCTGACCGGCTCTCATCGCCAGACGATCCGCGAACGCATCCGCGGTTTCGAGGCGGCGATCGCTTCGGTGGAAGGTGCGCAAGGCCGCATCGTGCCGATGAATTTCCGCGGCAGTTCCAGTCAGGAGGCGCATGACACGACCGCGGCAATCCTGGCCGCAGGCGAAGGCTACACCGCCGCTTTCTGCATGAACGATTTCATCGCCGTCGGCGTGCTCGACGCCGTCACAGAGGCCGGCCTGCGGGTGCCGGACGATTTCGCCATCGTCGGCTTCGACGATCTCCCCTGTGCCCTGATGACCAACCCCCGGCTTGCGACGATGCGCGTGGACCGCGCCGCCCTTGGCCGCGAAGCGATCGGGCTGATGATCTCTCGCTTCCGCGATCGCGATGCGCCGGCCCGCCAGATCTGCCACGGCGTTCCACCGATCGCCGGCGGCACGCTACCACCCGAACCCTGAGCCCAATCCCGCCGCGGAAACGATCGAGAAAGCCGAACCGATGATCTATGACCCCGCCAGCTCCAATCCGCTCGCCGGCAACAAACTTGCAAACCTCGACGACATGCGCCGAGCGCTGATCGACCTCTTCGATCCGCTGCTGCCCTATTTCTCGCAAGGCAATGCCCGCGTCCGCATCGATGCTACCGGCGCGCATTTCGACCGCACGGCCGCCGATCTCGAAGGCTTTGCCCGCCCGCTCTGGGGCCTTGCGCCGCTCGGCGCCGGCAGTGGGGACTTCCGCCATTGGGATCGCTACGCCGAGGGTCTCGCCAATGGCGTCGACCCGAAGCATCCGGAATATTGGGGCACGGTCAACGGCCGCGACCAGCGCATGGTCGAGCTTGCAGCTCTCGGATTCGCGCTCGCCCTCGTGCCCGAAAAGATCTGGGAGCCGCTCGATCAGCGCGCGCGCGACAATCTCGTCACCTATCTCAAGCACGCCCGCACCTTCGATTACGCCGACAACAACTGGAAATTCTTCCGCATCTTCGTCGATATCGCGCTCGACCGGCTCGGCGCCTCTTTCGACCGCAGCCTGACGGAAACCTATCTGAGCGAACTGGACGGCTTCTACATCGGCGATGGCTGGTATCGCGACGGCAATATCAGGCGCATCGACCACTACATTCCCTTCGCCATGCATTTCTATGGGCTCATCTATTCCAAGCTCGTCGATGACGACCGCGCCGAGCGCTACCGCGAGCGCGCAATCCTCTTCGCCAGGGATTTTCGCCATTGGTTCGCGCCCGATGGCGCCACCATCCCCTTCGGCCGAAGCCTCACCTACCGCTTCGCCTGCGCCGGCTTCTGGTCGGCGCTCGCCTTTGCCGACGTCGAGGCGCTGCCATGGGGCGAGATCAAGGGCCTGTGCCTCCGGCATCTGCGCTGGTGGGCCGACAAGCCGATCGCCCATCGCGACGGCACCCTGCCGATCGGCTTTGCCTATCCCAATCTGCTGATGTCTGAAAACTACAATTCCGCCGGCTCGCCCTATTGGGCCTTCAAAGCATTCTTGCCCTTGGCGCTTCCCGAGACACATCCATTCTGGGCAGCGGAAGAAAAGGCGCCAGAAAATGAGCCGGCTATCGCCCCGCAAAAGCATCCCGGCATGGTCCTGATGCGCAGCAAGGCCGATGTCGTTGCGCTCTCCTCCGGCCAGGAAAACCAGCAGATGCGCTTCGGCGCGGAAAAATACTCGAAATTCGCCTATTCCGCCCGCTACGGCTTCAGCGTCGAAAGCGATGAGCGCATTTTTGCCGGCGGCGCCTTCGACAGCATGCTTGCCTTCAGCGACGACGGTCTGCACTACCGCGTGCGCGAAACCAACGAGGAGGCCAAGCTCGCTGGCGATACGCTCTATGCCAAATGGTCGCCCTATCCGGATGTAACCGTCGAGACGTGGCTCGTGCCGGCCTCGCCCTGGCATATCCGACTGCACAAGATCGCCACGCCACGGCCGCTGCAGACGGCCGAAGGCGGTTTTGCCATAGCGCGGCGGGATTTCGAAGCCGACACACTCTCATCCAAAGCCGGTGCCGCCTATGCAATCGGCCAAGAGGATTTCAGCGGCATTCTCGATCTGGGTTCGACGATCAAGCGCGAAGGCATAGCGCAGAAAGCGCCGCCGAATACCAATCTCATCGCCTCGAAAACCCTGGTGCCGCAACTGCGCGGCACGATCCCGGCAGGCGAGACCATTCTCGTCTCTGCCGTGCTTGCGGAGAAAGATATCACGGCCGTCGATCACGCTTGGAGCAGACCGCCGGCCAAACCCGATATCAATGCCCTGCGCGCCCTTGTCCAGACCAAGGGCGTCACAGTCAGCGCCATCGAAGCGCCGGGTCGCCTGCCATGACGCAATTTGCCTCCGGCCGGCCGGCCATTGCCTTTGCCATGCAGCCGTCGCGCACGCAGCACGTCCTACCGGAGGCGCTCGTCCAGCGCCTTGGGGCGATCGGCCGCGTGCTCGATGACGAACCGATGCAAAGCTTCGACGACGAGCGCGCGGCAAGGCTCCTGGCAGAGACCGAAATCCTGATCACGGGCTGGGGCGCTCCGACGCTCGATGCTGCGGCACTGGCTCGCGCGCCGCATCTGAAACTGGTCGTCCACGCCGCCGGCACGGTGAAAGGCCTGCTCGGGGACAGCCTCTTCGATCGCGGCATATCGGTCAGTCACGCCGCGCAGGCCAATGCCCTGCCGGTTGCCGAATTTACGCTTGCCGCCATCATCTTCGCCGGCAAGAAGGTCTTTCGGTTCCGCGATTTCTACGTTGCCGACCGCAATCGTGCGCGAACGCTGACGATGCAGGCCGAAGCCATCGGCAATTATCGCCGCACCGTCGGCATCATCGGAGCCTCGCGGATCGGCCGCAGGGTAATCGGGCTTCTGGCGCCCTTCGACTATCGCATCCTGCTCTACGATCCCATGGTCGGCGATGCGGAAGCCGCCCGGATGCGCGTCGAGAAAACCGAGCTGGATGCCTTGATGGCATCGGCCGACATCGTTTCGCTGCATGCGCCGTCCCTGCCTGCGACGCGGCACATGATCGATGCGCACCGCCTCTCGCTGATGAAGGAGGGAGCGACCTTCATCAATACGGCTCGCGGCGCGCTGGTCGATGAAACAGCCCTGATCGAGACGCTGAAGACCGGCCGGATCGATGCGATCATCGATGTCACCGACCCGGAAATTCCGGAGGCGGCGTCCGCCTTCTACGATTTGCCGAATGTCTTCCTGACACCGCATATTGCCGGTGCCGTCGGGCTGGAGCGGACCCGCCTCGGCGAAATGGCGGTCGACGAAGCCATCCGCTTCATCCAAGGCAAGCCGCTGCTCTATGAAATCCGCCGCGAGGACATGGCGCGCATGGCATGACGCGCCGCAGCAGGCTCATGAAAACTCCCTGAAATCGCCCCATTTCGGCACAGGCGAACAACCCGTTTTTAATCATTCCGCGCTAGCAATCTCTTTGCGCATGGCCTCCGAAATTTCGGTTGCGGATTTTTGGAAGGGACGCGCACCAAAAGGTTGTTGCTGCGACCCTCACGCCGCCGGAACGCGTGACGCAGCAATGAAGAGGTTCTAGTAATGCGTACTCGCGTCCTTTCCATTCTGGCCGTAATGCTGCTCGGCGTATTGGCGGGCTGTGCGACCGCCCCCCGCCATACCCGAAACATCTGCGCGATCTTCGACCAGCGCGACGGCTGGTTCAACAACTGGCAGCGAGCTGCCGACCGCACGCAACGCAAATATGGCGTGCCCGTGCCGATCCTGATGGCGACCATCTACACGGAATCCGGCTTCCGTCCGCGTGCCCGCCCGCCGAGACGCTATTTGCTCGGCTTCATTCCCTGGAAGCGCCCGACGACGGCCTATGGCTACTCGCAGGCACTCGACGGCACCTGGGACAAATACAAGCGCGAGACGGGCAACTGGGGCGCTAGCCGCACCGACTTTGCCGACGCCATCGATTTCGTCGGCTGGTATCACTACCAGACGCACCTGCAGACCGGCATTCCGCTGAACGATTCCTACGATCTCTATCTCGCCTACTACTCAGGTCCCAAGGGCTATCTGCAAGGATCGTGGCGCGGCAACGGCACGGCATTGGCAGGTGCCAAGCGCTTTAACGGCATGACAAGAATCTACGCGCAGCAGCTTCCGAGCTGCAGCTGATCCCGATGGCTGTTCAGGATGGAACTTCCCGAAGATTGATGAGCCCTGGCTTTAGCGGAGCGCCGAAAAGTGTCTTGGGATTTCGGCAACATCTCGCTAACTTTTTGATTTAGAAACGGATTCAGATTTCAGGTCGATTCGGCCTGAAATCATCCGGTTCTAGGGCCGCGGCTCCAAAAGATTCAAGCCGCCATCCTCGCCCCAGATATCGGCAATCGACACCTGCTGGCCCGTACGGCTGCTCTGCAGGGCCGCGATGCCGCACAGGACCGACATTGCCCCCGCCCTCGAACCGGCCCGCTGCTTGAGCTCATCGTTCGGCCCCGAGCGCAGCAGCATGTTGCGCAGCCGGTCGTCGCCGCCATAATGGCCGCCGGACGAATGCGGCACCCATATGCGCTCGACATCGCCGAAATTCCTCATCACGACGATCTCGTCGGCCGGTGGCGTCGTCCAGTTCTGCTTTTCATATTGGCGCAGCTCAATGCGGCCCTTGTGGCCGTTGAAGGCAATGTGATGCCCCTCGATCGGCATGTAGGTATTAAGGGAATAGGAGACGTTGACGCCGTTGCGATAGCGGATGGAGGCGACCATGGTGTCGTAGATGTCGATATCCTCGCGGAAGACGCAGGCATCGCGCACATAGCCGTCGACGGCCGAAGGATCTTCATAGAGACTTTCGAGCAGCGGCGTTGCGCTGATGTCGAGATAATAGTCGCACTCCTCCTTGTAACGGCAGGTGCGACAGCGCTCGCCGCGGAAGGGACCCTTGCGGCCGTAATGCTTGAGATCGGCAAAGGCTGCGACCTCTTCGGGATCGGAATCCAGATACCAGTTCAGAAGATCGAAATGATGCGTCGCCTTATGAACGAAGAGGCTGCCGGAATTCTCGGCATAAGCATGCCAGCGGCGGAAGTAATCGGCACCATGGCTGGTGTCGAGATACCAGTGGAAATCAACCGAGGTTACGTCGCCGATGACGCCGGAATTGATCAGCTCCTTGATCTTCGCCGAAGTCGGCGCGAATCGGTAGTTGAAGGAGATGTCCAGCCGCCTGCCGGTGCGCGCCTCGGCATTCAGAATGCGCTTGATCTTGTCGACCGTCGTCGTCATCGGCTTCTCGCTGATGACATCGGCGCCGGCCTCCATCGCCTTGACGATCAGATCGTCATGGGTGGAATCGCGGGTGCAGACAATGACGAGATCCGGCTTTTCCGTCCGCAGCAATTCGTCAAAATCGGTATAAACCGGCACCGATGCGCCGATATAATCAAGCGCCCGCTTCGCCCGCATGGCATTGAGATCGCAGACGGCCACGAGCTCGACCTCATTGCCCCAGCGCTCGACCAGATCCTTGCCCCACATGGTCGCGCCGCGGTTTCCCGTGCCGACCAGAACGTAGCGTTTCTTCGATGACTGCATCTGCTCCTCCACAATCTGCAAACAGCGATGATGAGGCCTCGGTGGCCTTCATTTACTTCGCAAAGGCCCATAACCTTGACCGAAATCCTAAGCCGGCGACCTCTCCATTACAGCCCAATCCGGCTCGACCGAAGAGCCGAGGCCAATCGCATTGATGACCGAGCCGATCGCAAGCTGCCCCGCCTCGATCCGAAGCCGCGTGCGGCCATTGCTGACGCGATAGAGATCGGAATGCGCTTCGGCGAAAGCCGCCTGCTCCACCTCCGGCGCACCGGCCATGCCGTCGACATAGTGGTGGCCGTTGCGTTCGATATGCGTCATGCCGATGAGCGATGCGAGCGCCAGATCCTGCTGCACCGCAAGGCCTCCTTGTGTCGTCAGATCCTCCGCCGACATGAAATATGAGATACTGTCCTCAGCGCTCCATTTGGCGACGCGCGCCCGATTCAATAGCGAGCGATAGAAACCCTTGCAGGATTTCGAGGATATGCCGGTATAGCCCAGCCCCCTCGCCGTGACGAAGGCATCGATGTCGGCATCGGATTCGTCGATCTCCACCGGTTTGAAGGCGGCCAGCGCTTTCACCGCCTTCTCGAAAGCATGGGCGCGGGCAATCGGCTGCTCGACGAACAGGATCGAAGAGGCAAAACGTGCAAGCCTCGGCTCCTCCTTCACGCGGGAAAGCAGATCGGCGACCGCCTCAGCGGACGAAAATTGCTCGTTTCCGTCAAGCGTCACCGAGTAGTTGGACACCTTGGCATCGATGACGCCTGCGACGCGGCAAAGGCGGTCGATATCGGCCTCGGGTGCACCCGAAACCTTGACCTTGAAGAAGGTCAGGCCATAGGCGTCGATCGCCTCTTCGAAACTCTCCGGCAGACCGTCGTTCAACCGCTCGCTTGCCGGGATATCTCCGGGCACGATGGCATCGACCAGACCCACGGTGTGCCGGGCGGCAAGGTTTGCCGCTGGTTGCAAGGTCGCAAGGAAACCAGAGAGATCGAAGCCTGCGAGGTCGCGCGCCGTGGAAGCATCGATACCGGGGCGGTTGGCGTTGATCGCCTGCGCAACGCTCAGCACCTCCAGCCTGCAGAGCGCATCGAGGATCGCCCGATTGGCAACGGCCAGACCAAATGAGGCAACCAGCCCGTTCAGCCTTTCAGCCGCTGCCCGGGCATGATGCGAGGCTTCGACAGTCGCATGCAGTCCGAAAGCCGTTCCCGACCCGGCATTCCTCAGCGCATCGAGTGCCAGCGCCAGCGACCGGCGCAGCTGGCTTTCATTGTCGGCATTGGAAAGCTCGGGCGATTTGTCGAACCATTTCGGCACCATCAGCTCCGCCGCCATCCCCTCGGCCGAACGTCCCCGCGCATCCTCGATGCGTACCCGCAGAAAAATCTGCCGCGCCTCCCGCAAAGTCGCCGCCCCGAAACGGAAGGGAAGCCGCAGCTTGACAGGACGCTCGAATGTTTCGGCCTCGACAAGCCTGATTTTCAATGGATCGGTCATGACGTTAGGCGGCTCCTGTGATTGTCAGGCAAGTCTATTCGTGTACGCATTGCGTTGCATGACCCCTCACCCCAACCCTCTCCCCGCAGGCGGGCAGAGGGAGTCTTCCAGCCTATATCCAGCTCGAAATAGGGATAGCGAGTTGGCTTGCTCTGTCGCCCCCTCTCCCCGTTACAACGGGAGAGGGCTGGGGTGAGGGGCCATTCGTTCCTTGCGGAAGCAGTTCTTCAAATCTCCGCCCACGTCGCATTGCAGCGACAGGCTCACGGTATTTCCTCCATGCCTGTTCCCTCCAGAATCAGGAAAAGCAAAAGCTTGGCCGGCCAAGCAATGTAACCATATGGTTACAAGATCGCGCGTTACTTCCAGACTTGTCAATCGCCTTTTGAAAATTTCTCGAAAGCTTCGAAGCGTGTTTCCAACGCGCCTATACCCGGATCGAAGCAAGCGCGACGGCAACGATATGTTCGCCCCAGGCATTGAGTGCATCCGGCGCCGTCAGCTTGCGAGCAAAAATCGTCGACAGCGTATGTCGGTTCGACAGATAGAAGAAGCCGAGCGCCGCGATCGTGAGATAGACGGAAATGGGATCGATCGCCGGGCGGAAAATGCCGAGCGCCTCGCCGCGGCGCAGCACATCGGAAAGCTCGTCGATCAGATGCGAATGCATGGCCGAGACTTTGTCGGACCGCCGCAGATAATGCGCCTGATGCAGGTTTTCGGTGGCAAGCAGGCTCAAAAACTCAGGATGCGCGATAAAATGCCGCCAGGTAAACATGGCAAGCTCCCGTATCCCCTCCTCCGGATCGCGATGCGCAAGATCCAGCTGCTTTTCAGCATTGCGGATCGTCGCATAGCTCGCTTCCAGCACGGCGAGATAGAGCCCCTCTTTGTCGCCGAAGTAGTGGTAGAGCATCCGCTTGTTGGTCTGCGCGCGCGCTGCGATCCCATCCACTCGGGCACCGCCGAAGCCGTGTGCGGCAAATTCCTCCGTCGCCGCGTCGAGGATCGTGGCATGGGTGCGCTGCGGATTGCGCGACGCTTTTCTCGACCGCTTGCCCATGGCCTTGCCGGCGTCCGCTTGTGCTTTATTTTCAGTCTCTTGTCTCGCCCTGCCTACCATGGACGATCTCCTTCGGAACGGTAGCATTAGCGGCGGATGCTGCCGGTTCCGGCATGCATCGTTTTGATTGTCGCACGATTGGCGCTTGACAGCGGTCGCGTTTCTATCCAACTTGTAACCAAATAGTTATATCATGCAAAGCAGTTCGTAAATCATCGGTTCGCTGGGGAGGAGACCAGGATGACGTTGACGATCGACCGCCGGCAGTTGCTTGGCGGCATGGCAGCCACACTCGCTTTCAGCAGTATCGGACTTTCCCGCGCCAATGCGGCGACCGCGATGCGCCTTCTTTGGTGGGGGTCGAAGGAACGCAGCGATCGTACGTTTGCGGCGGTAAAGGCCTATCAGGCCAAAAACCCGGATGTCACCATCGCCGGTGAATCCTTCGGCTGGGACAGCTATTGGACGCGCCTCGCCACCCAGACCGGCGGCGGCAACGCTCCCGATCTCATCCAGATGGATTATCGCTACATCTTCGAATATGCCCGCCGCGGTGCATTGCTCGACATGACGCCCTATCTCGGCAAGAGCCTGAAGATCGAGGATTTCGGCCCTGCCAACATCGATTCCGGCAAGGTCGACAACAAGATCTACGGCGTCAGCCTCGGCGTGAACTCCTCGATGGTCGTCGTCAATACGGCCGCCTGGAACGAAGCCGGCGTCGAGCCGCCGCAAGACGGCATGACATGGGAACAGCTCGGCGATGCCTGCGCCAAGGTCACGGCCGCCAAGAAACGCCGCGGCTTCTACGGCACTGCGGATGCAAGCGGCGGCGAGCCGGCTTTCGAATGCTGGCTGCGCCAGCGCGGCAAGGCGCTCTATACCGGCGACGGTAAGCTGGCCTTCGAGGCCAAGGACGCGACCGAATGGTTCGATTTCTGGGGCCATATGCGCAAGATCGGTGCCTGCGTCCCCGCCGATGCACAGGCACTCGACCAGCAGACCCTCGAGACCGACATGCTCGTGACCAAGAAGGCAGCCGTCAGCTACGCCCATTCCAACCAGTTCGTCGCCATTCAGGGCCTTGTCAAGGAAAAGATCGACCTCATCGCCTATCCCAGCAATCCGGGCAGCAAGCCCGGCCAGTATCTGAAGCCGTCGATGCTGATGTCGGTTTCGGCAACGTCCCAGAATAAGGACGCCGCCGTCGCCTTCGTCAATTATCTGGTGGAGGATCCGGAAGGCACAAAGACGCTTGGCGTCGAGCGCGGCGTTCCCGCCTCGCCGAAAATCCGTGATCTGCTGACGCCCGCTCTGGATGAGACGAGCAAGAAGGTGGTCGACTACATCGGCCGGTTGACGCCGCATGTCGGCGCACTGCCGCCGTCTCCGCCGAACGGCGCGGGCGAAAATGCATTCCTGCTGAAGAAGATCGCCGAGGAAGTGGCCTTCGGCAAAACCAGCGCGCAGGACGCTGGCGCGAAGTTCACCGAACAGGCAGCAGCAAACATTACGCGAGGCTGACACCGTGGGTACAAACAGCAAGAGCGTTGCCGGCGGCTTGGCCGTCGGCGAGCGCGCGCCGCTGCGCGTGGAAACCACCTATAAGGCGCCGAGCGCATTCGCGCGCAACGCACCCGGCTATCTCTTCCTTCTGCCGTGGTTCATCGGCTTCTTCGGACTGACCCTCGGGCCGGCGATCGCCTCGCTCTATCTCTCCTTCACCGACTACAATCTGCTGCAGTCGCCGAACCTCGTCGGCATCGACAATTACGTGCGGATTGCAACGGCTGACGACAAGTTCCTGTCATCGATGAAGGTGACGCTGTTCTACGTCGTCTGTTCCGTGCCCTTAAAGCTCGCCTTCGCGCTGCTGGTGGCGCTGCTGCTCAACCGCGGCATCAAGGGCCTGCCGGTCTATCGCGCCATCTTCTACCTGCCGTCGCTGCTCGGCTCCAGCGTCGCGATCGCCGTGCTCTGGCGGCAGATTTTCGATGCCGATGGCATCGTCAACACCCTGCTCTGGTACGCCTTCGGCATCAACGGGCCGAGCTGGATCTCCAATCCCGACTATTCACTCTACACGCTTGTCATTCTTGCCATCTGGCAGTTCGGCTCGCCGATGATCATTTTCCTCGCCGGCCTGCGCCAGATCCCGACCGATCTCTACGAAGCCGCCAGCCTCGACGGTGCCTCCAAGGCAAGGATCTTTTTCAAGATCACCCTGCCGCTGCTGACGCCCGTGATCTTCTTCAACGCCGTGGTCCAGACGATCGACGCCTTCAAGGCCTTCACGCCGGCCTATGTGATTTCCTCCGGCACCGGCGGCCCGATCGATTCGACGCTGTTCTACACGCTCTATCTCTACCAGGAAGCCTTCGGTTATTTCCGCATGGGCTACGCCTCGGCGCTTGCCTGGGTCCTGGTGATCATCATCGCGATCTTCACCGCCTTCTCCTTCCTCTCCGCTCGTTATTGGGTCCACTACGATGACTGACGCGAAGCTCACTCATTTTGCCGAGGATATGAAGCCGCCGCGCGAGCGCCCGTGGTACCTCTCCGTCCTCATTCACGTCGCTCTCGTCGCAGCGTCGATCGTGATGCTCTATCCGCTGCTATGGATGCTTTCCGGCTCGATCAAGGACCAGAACGAGATCTTCGGCACGGCATCGCTGATCCCGTCACACTTCGATTTCAGCGCCTATGCCCGCGGCTGGTTCGGCGGCCAGGTCACCTTCGGCAAATTCGTCTGGAATTCGGCCGTCATCGCCGTGCTTTCGGTCATCGGCAACGTCATCTCCTGCTCGCTGGCGGCTTACGCCTTCGCGCGTCTGAATTTCTGGGGCAAGAATTTCTGGTTCGCTCTGATGCTCGGCACGCTGATGCTGCCCTATCACGTCACGCTGATCCCGCAATATATCCTCTTTCTGAAGCTCGGCTGGGTGAAGACCATGCTGCCGCTTGTGGTGCCGAAATTCCTCGCGGTCGATGCCTTCTTCATTTTCCTGATGGTGCAATTCTTCCGCGGCATTCCGCGCGAGCTCGACGAGGCCGCGATGATGGACGGATGCAGCCCCTGGCGCATCTACTGGCGCATCATGCTGCCGCTGTCGCTTCCCGTTCTGGCGACGGCGGCCATCTTCTCCTTCATCTGGACCTGGGACGATTTCTTCGGGCCGCTGATCTATCTCTCCGACATCAATACCTACACGGTGCAGCTCGGCTTGCGTTCCTTCGTGGATTCCACCGGAAGTTCCGACTGGAGCAGCCTGTTCGCCATGTCGAGCCTGTCGCTGATCCCGGTCTTCCTGATCTTCCTCTTCTTCCAGAGGCTGCTGATCGACGGCATCGCGACCGCCGGCCTCAAACGCTGATTATGAACCCATGGTCCCGAATGCCCAAGGTTCGGGGCCATAAACAAAGAAACCCACTGAAAGGAAATGTCGCATGAGCGCGCTGCGCTTTGCCGCCATCGGCCTCAATCACGATCATATCTACGGTCAGGTCAACGTCATGCTGCGGGCCGGCGCCGAACTTGTCGCCTTCCATGCGGTGGAGGACGATCTCGCCGCCGTCTTCGCCGGGCGTTTTCCGCAAGCACGGCGCGTTGCCGATAAAAGGGAAATCCTCGAGGATAGTTCCATCGCGCTGATCGTCAGCGCCGCGATTTCCAACGAGCGCGCCGGCCTTGCCATCGAGGCTATGCGCCACGGCAAGGACGTGATGCTCGACAAGCCCGGCATGGTGACGCTGGATCAGCTCGCTGAGGTCAAAAAGGTGCAGGCCGAGACCAAGCGCATCGTCTCCATTCTCTATTCCGAGCATTTCGAGACGGCATCGACGGTCAAGGCCGGCGAGCTGGTGAAGGCCGGCGCCATCGGCAAAGTCATCCACACGACAGGTCTCGGCCCGCACCGGCTGCGCAAGCCGACCCGGCCGGACTGGTTCTTCGACCGCAAGCGCTATGGCGGCATCATCACCGACATCGCCTCGCATCAATGCGAGCAGTTCCTGTTCTTTGCAGATTCGCTGGAAGCAGAGGTCTTGTCGGCCACAGTGTCCAATCGCGCCAATCCGGAAACGCCCGGCCTGCAGGACTATGGCGATTTCCATGTGAGAACGCCCGACGTCACCGGCTATGTCCGCGTCGATTGGTTCACGCCGGACGGGCTTTCCACCTGGGGCGACGGCCGCTTGTTCATCGTCGGCACAGAAGGAACGATCGAGCTGCGCAAATATATCGACGTCGCCGGCCGGCCCGGCACCGACCATCTCTTCCTCACCGACCGCAAGGGCATGCAGCATATCGATTGCAGCGGAGTGGAGCTGCCCTATGGCCGCCAGCTTGCCGCCGACATAAGAGACCGCACCGAAACGGCGATGGGCCAGGAACATTGCTTCAAGGCCATGGAGCTGGCGCTGAAGGCGCAGGCGCTCGCCGAAGCAACATCGCTCAAGAACATTCAAAGGTAATTGCGTCATGTCCGACATCAAGAAAGTCGCGATCATCGGCCTCGGCATCGGCCGCTCCCACATTACGGAAGGCTACCTGCCTCACTCTGATCGCTACGAAGTGGCCGTTCTCTGCGATCTCAACGAGGAGCGCCTGAACGCGGTCGGCGACGAATTCGGCATCGCGAGACGCCTCAAGGATTTCTCGGAAGTCCTCAACATGCCCGATATCGACATCATCGACATCTGCACGCCGCCCGGCTCGCATTTCCAGCTGATCATGCAGGCGCTTGCGGCCGGCAAGCATGTCGTCTGCGAAAAGCCGCTTGTGGGATCGCTCGCCGATGTCGATGCCGTCATCGCGGCCGAAAAGACGGCCAAGGGCCGGCTGATGCCGATCTTCCAGTATCGCTATGGCGACGGCATCCAGAAGGCGAAGCGCATCATCGCTTCAGGCATTGCCGGCAAGCCCTATGTCGCCACGTCGGAGACGCATTGGGTGCGCGGCGCCGACTATTATGCAATCCCCTGGCGCGGCAAATGGGATACCGAGCTTGGCGGCGTCCTCATGACCCACTCCATCCACCTCCATGACATGCTGACCTATCTGATGGGGCCGATATCAGGCCTCTTCGGCCGCGTCGCCACGCGCGTCAATGACATCGAAGTGGAGGATTGCGCCAGCGCCAGCCTGCTTATGGAAAACGGCGCGCTCGCCACCATCAGCGCCACGCTCGGCTCGCAGGAGCAGATCAGCCGCCTCCGCCTCGCCTTCGAAAACGTTCTGATCGAAAGCAACCACGAGCCCTACAGCCCCGGCCAGGACCCCTGGAAAATCGTTCCCGCCAATGACGAGATCGGCGCCAAAATCGATGCGCTGCTCGCCAACTGGTCGCCGATCCCCAACCGCTTCAACACGCAGATGCGCCTGTTCCACGAAGCGCTGGTCTCGGGCGGACCGCTGCCGGTGACCACAGCCGATGCCCGCCAGGCGCTGGAGCTGGTCACGGCCTTCTATGAATCGTCGGAAACCCGCACCGAAGTTCGCTTCCCTGTGGGGCCGGAAGCCAAGAAATATAGGAGCTGGAGGCCGTCATGAACGTTGCCCCGCGAGCCATCAGGACCAACAAGGAGGGAGCGCCCATGGCGACAAGCGTATCGCTGCAGAAGGTTATCAAGCGCTATGGCGAGCTTCAGGTGGTTCACGGGATCGACCTTGAAATCGAGCCGGGAGAATTCACTGTCTTCGTCGGCCCTTCCGGCTGCGGCAAGTCCACGCTCCTGCGCATGATCGCCGGGCTGGAGCCGATTTCCGGCGGCGGGCTCTATCTCGACGGCAGCCGCATGAACGATGTCCCCGCCTCCAAGCGTGGCATCGCCATGGTCTTCCAGTCTTATGCGCTCTATCCGCATATGACCGTCTACAAGAACCTCGCCTTCGGCCTCGAAACCGCCGGCATGAAGAAGCAGGACATCCAGCCGCGTGTCGAAAAGGCCGCCGAAATCCTGCAGATCAAGCAGCTGCTGCAGCGCAAGCCGAAGCAGCTGTCCGGCGGCCAGCGCCAGCGCGTCGCCATCGGCCGCGCCATCGTGCGCGAACCCAACATCTTCCTCTTCGACGAACCGCTCTCGAACCTCGACGCCGAACTGCGCGTGCAGATGCGTGTCGAGATCGCCCGGCTGCACCAGCGCCTCGGCAACACCATGATCTACGTCACCCACGACCAGACGGAGGCCATGACCATGGCCGACAAGATCGTCGTACTCAATGGCGGCCGCATCGAGCAGGTCGGCGCGCCGCTCGACCTCTACAACAAGCCGAAGAACAAGTTCGTCGCCGGCTTCATCGGCTCGCCGAAAATGAACTTCCTCGACGCAAAGATCGTCGCCTCCGACGACGGCTCCGCCGTCATCGATCTCGCCGGCCAGACAGTGCGCCTGCCGCGCCGGCTGGGCGGCCTGCAGCCTGGACAGCCCGTCACCCTCGGCGCCCGCCCAGAACATCTGAACGTCGGTGATCGCGGCGTATCGCTCGGCAATGCCCGTGTCGATCTTGTCGAACACCTCGGCGGCCAGACGATCCTCTACGTCACGCTGCATGGCGGCCAGGCACTGACGGTCGCGCTGGAAGACCAGCAGGCCATCCGCGCCGGCGAAACGGTCAGCATCCATATCGATCCCGAGCGTTGCCATTTGTTCGGGCCGGATGGGGTGACTTTGTAGGAGCATGTTGATGCAGGTGGGGCCTATCTCGCCCCTGGCGGGCGAGAAAGTGAAAGCTTAGGATTAGGCGAGGGCTCGTCCTCGTCTAGTTCTTAGTTTTTACAAGAGCGGGGGTAGGCATGGACGCAATCAGCGTCCAGTTTATTGGTGCAAGAAACAGGCCCCTCTCTTGCCCCTTCAAACCTCAACGACCCGCCGGCTGCCGATAGCGCGGATTTGCCCGGATGGAATGACATCGGCCGGAACGCCCTCCCGCCGGTGCAGCCGGAGCCGCCTGCTGCCCGGTGCAAGATGGAACCAGTCATCCTCCGCCCGATAGGCTTCCAGATCGATCTGCACCGATTGCACCAGCCGATCGCTGGCGAGATCGAGATACCAATCCTCGCCTTCCTGAAGGACCGATGCCGTGATCTCGGCATCGTGAAAAGCTTTCGTTCGACCAAGCGGGAAGTAGAAAGCCTGGGCGATAACAGCGCCGGTCGCCGAGGCTGTCAGCCGCGCCACCGTGACATCATGCGATGGTGGACCGAAGCGGAAGGCATAGGTCGTGTCGAAGAAGGCGCCGAACAGATCAGTGCAGGCTATCTTTTGCTTGCCTCGGGCTTCGAGCACCAGATCGCGGCCCCCACCGACAACGATCTGGCGGCCGTCGCGCAGGCAGGAGACCTCGACGGTCAGATCGAGAGCCGCATTGCTCTCATTAATCACATGCACATCGAGCCCGTTAGTACCCTCATCCATGAGCAGCACCTGAACCGGCCGGAAGGCGCGGCGCAGCCCATACCAGACCGGCTTCGGTTCCCCCGTGGAATCGATCACGCCCCAGCCGGCGCCGGGAAGCAGATCCTGCAGCGTCCAGACGAGCGCCCCGTGGCAGCCGGAGCCTTGGCGGCGCCACTCGGCATAGGTCTCCTCGGCCACCTCGCCGGTCACGGCGCGCGAGAGGTTGAGGTAGAGATCGGGATCTTCCCGCCGCAGCCTGTTGGGATCGAAACCATAGAGTTCCTGAAGATAATGATCGCGCACATCCTCGAAATCCCATGACGCGCCGCGATCGCGCGGCACGCGTTCTTTCCATAGCGGGCTATGGACTGCCGGGACCGGCAGATGCTGGCCGAGCGTGCGGACTTGCGGCACGTGCGCGAAGGCCAGGCTCTCCGCGGCAAAATGGACATCTGCGCGGCGGACATCTACAAGCGGCCGCATATAGGCGCCGACGCCGTAATAGTGCGTGACCCCAGCGTTCGGCGAAAACGGCATCGACCCGCTGGACGGCGAATTGACGACATAGGGCACATCCGGCCGCAGCGATTGCACCAGCGGCGGGATGATCTCTTCCACGATCGGACTTTTCCAGAACTGTTCGGGCAGGCCCATCATCGCCGCCTGCTGGTGGATCTCGCTGCCACCGCAAAGGACTGCCAGAGATGGCGACAGGCGTGTGCGGCCCAGAAACTGCGAAACCTCCGTTTCGACATGGGCGTTGAACGCCTTGTCGTTCTTCGGATAGTCGAAATTGGCGAACATGAAATCCTGCCAGACCATCAGGCCGAGTTCGTCGCAGAGACGGAAGAATTCGGGCGTCTCATAGGCCATGGTGCCGCCGATGCGGATCATATTCATGCCGGCCTCGGCCGCAAGCCGTAGCCAGCGCTCATAATCCTCGCAGCCGCCGGGCAGGCGCACGATATCGGCTGTGGTCCAGACCGCGCCACGGCAGAAGATCCGTTCGCCATTGACGACAACAGCGAAATTCTGACCGTCGGCACCACGATCCACCGACAGCCGGCGAAAACCGGTCTGCCCAAGCGCATGCTCGACACCATCGACAGCGAGCGTGACATCATGAAGCTGCGGTACGCCATGGGTATGCGGCCACCATGGCGCCACATCTGGGATTTTCAGGATCGCGGTATAGCGCCCGGCACTATCCTTCTCGAAAACCTGTTCCGCATCGCCGCACTTCAACACCAGCTCTTCGCCATAGCCCTCGATCGAAAGCGAGGCATAGAGCCTGCCTTCGCCGCTCTCGAGCAAATCCGGCCGCAGAGAGAGATCACGAATGACGGGCGCATTCGGCCGCAGCAATGAAATTGGACGCCAAGGGCCGACGGCCTGAACCTCCGGGCACCAGCCGGGCATATGACCAAGCAGCGTCGTGCGCACCGTCCGCAGACCCTGCGGGGTGATCATCTGCGGCCGCCAGCGGGCGCGCGGCCCAGGTTCCGAGAGCTTCGGCTCAAGCGCGCGGAAGCACAGCGCCAGCTCGTCACCGCCAAGCAGGGTGACGGCAACGTCATGCGCCTCGAACATGCTTTCGGACACGAGGATTTGCTGGCCATTGAGGAAGACTTCGCAAAGCGTCGCAAGCCCTTCCAGCCGCAGGACTGCGTCTCCCGCCTTGGCATCCACTAGACGGCAGATGTACCAGGCATCGCGATCATGCAGAGGCTGAGGCCTCGTCCGGTCGAAACGCCCGGCCTTTTCCAAGGCTTCCGCCACTGTGCCTGGCACGGGCGCCGGGATAAAGCCGGATGTCAGCGGCACATCGGAAGGCGAGATGCAGGTGCCTGCATCCGTCAACACCAGATTCCAACCTTCGCTCAGCCGCATACCGCCGCCGAGATCCGCCAAGCGCCCGCCCATGACATCTTCGGGGATTTCCCCCCGCCCCAATATTCTCAGAAATAACCCAGCCGTCTCGCGATCGAACGGAAGCCGGTCAAAGCTTCCGCTCGAGCTCGCCCATCATGGAATCCCACGCATCGGCGGCGGGATCAAGCGCCGTGCGCAGCGGCTCGAATTTCTTGCGCGTGATGGCGCGGGCAAGCTGAAACTGCACCGATTTCGCCGTCTCGGAAATTTTGCGCGCCTCGACAGCTGCTTCGGAGAAATCGGACGAGAACCAGTCGAAGTGGCTGCCCGCAAGCTCGAAATTGGCGCCGAGCTGGCGCAGCGTGTTGAAGGCATATTTGTGGAAGAAGCCGAAAGGCCGCTCGGCGATCGCCTCCACCTGTGCAGGGAAGACATTCGCGAAGGCACGGACCGGATTGCCCTGCGGGCGACGGCGGAAATGGAAGGAGAGAAGCTGCCGCGCAGCCTCGCGGATCGCAGCCTCGGCCGGTGCCTTCTCCGGGAATTTCGCAAATTCCGTGTAAGGCAGGAAGGGCAGGTCCTCATCCGTCAGATGCAGCTGAAACAGCCCGTCGAAATCCTCGCCCGACAGCTGGAAGAACCCGCCATTGTGGAAGTAGTCCAGCGTGCGGCCTTCCATGTCGAGCCGGTTGATCGCCACCGTCGTCTTGCCATGCTCGCGGCGATAGCCCACGCCCTGTGTGTCCGGCATGAAGAAGGAATCCATCTCCACCAGGCAGAGCCGGCCGCGGCCGATCTGCTCGGCGACATGGTTCTCAACCTTGTCGTAGATCGCAAGTTCGGTGCAGCGCACGCCGTAGAGCGCTTCCAGATCTTCGAGCGGCACCTTGAAGAAGGTGAATTGATCGCCTTCGAAATCCTGTGTCAGCGTGAAGCCGAGCATGGCTTCCGGCGGCAGATTCAGGGTCGAAAGCACCTCGATCCAGAGATCGACGTAGCAGTTCGTTTCCGGCCACATGCGCTCGCTGTCGTGCAACGCATGCGGCTTGTAGGCGGCGGGATCCAGTCCCTGAAACACGGAAGCCATGGAAGCGATCAGCCCCACAGCGTCTTGCGCACGCTCTCGGGCCATTCCTTGACGTCGAGACCGTGGGTGTGGAACAGCGCCAGCGCGATGCGCTCCAGGCCGAAGCCGACGCAGGCCGTGTGCGCGACGCTGCCATCGGCAAAGTTCAGGCCCCACTTCGTGCCGAAGGCATCCTGGTGGTAGTTGAAGCTCATGCAGGCAGTGGGCTTGGCAGTCGAGGTGATCGGGATCAGCAGCTCGAACTTGAGATTCTGGTCGCGCTGGTTGTTGGCGAGCATCTTGCCGGCGCGACCGAAGAACGGATCGTTGGCGACGTCGATGGTCACGTCGAGGCCGACGGCCTTCATCATCTCGACACCGCGATCCATCCAGCTCTGGCGGAAATCCGTCACATGCTTTTCGCTGCCCATGCACACATATTCGCGCATGCGGAAGAGCTGCTGGCGGGCCGGGTCCTTGGAAGGCTCATGGCGGAAGCAATAGGACTGCAGGTCGTAGAGCGCGCCGTTTTCCGAAATGGCGCCGCGCTTGGCAACCGTCGGATAGAGCGGATAGCAGGCAGCCGGCGTCAGCACGATATCGGTCGCTTGCTGGTCTTTCGTCCAGTCGTCGCCCACTTCCATGCATTTCAGCAGGCTCATATGGTCGAGCTCGTTGCCGCAGAAGCTGTGCACCGTGCCGGCAAGCTGCGGGAAGCTTTTCATATAGCCGCTCGTCTCAAAGAAGGCGCGGTTCATGCCGGGCGGAAAGCGGATGGCTTCGGCGCCATCGGCGCCGCCGAACGTGTCGATCAGTCGTTCGAAGGCGGAAATGACGTCTTCGAACTGACCGCTGCGGCCGTAGAGGCCGTCAACGCCGGTATCGATCAGCAGGCCGGAATCGAAAAGACGGTCGAGAAACGAGGATTGCATATCCATGACGGTTACCCCAACAGGCTGGTATCTTGTTTGTGGACGAGCAGCATGGTCGACGTATTGCCGAGAATGCGGTCGTTCGAGATCATCAATTGCGCCGAGTGCGCGTCGCGCAGGTGGCGGCCGAGGCTGTAGGGCGTACCGTTCTTGTAGCCCATGATACCGCAGATCAGCATCGCATGGTTGATGATCGGCAGGATCATCTCCGACGACGCGATCTTGACGTTGTTCATCGCCACGGCAAAAGCCATCGACGACAGACGGTCCGCATCGAGCTTCGCCTCTTCATAGGCCTTCAGGCCCGCGACTACATTGGACTTCACCATCTGCAGCATGCTGGAGGCTTCGGCCAGACGCAGCGCGCCGGGCGGTGGCGCGCCGGGAGACTTACGGGCAGCAGCCCGCACGAAAGCCTGGGCACGGGAAACCGCGTCGGCGGCAATGCCGTACCACACACCGCTCCAGAGCAGATGCGAGCTTGCCAGCATCGACTGCGCGGCAATCTCGGCAAAGGGCTTCGGCAGGATCTGCGTGGCCGGAGCCTCGCCCTTGAACAGGAAGCCGTCGGAGCAGGTGCCGCGCATGCCGAGGGTATTCCACTCGACGGTGCGCTTGATGTCGTACTGATTCTTCAGGAAGCAGGTCAGAACCTGATCGGAAGACGCCGCCTCGGCGTGGCTGCGCGAGGTGATCAGGATGGCATCGGCATAGGCGCCATAGGAAATGACGGTGGCATCCTTTTCGAGGGTGCAGGTATCGCCTTCGACCTTGATGGCGCAGATGCTGTTGCGCAGATTGCCGCCGATGCCGCCTTCGGTCGTCGCCGAGGCGAGCAACAGCTGCTCGCTGGCGATACGGCTCATGAAGTCACGATGCCATTCGCTGTCGGCGCCGTGTTCGACGAGGCTCGAAAGCTTGATGTGATGCATGGCGAAAACCATGGCGCTGGCGGCGCAGGCCTGGCCGAGGATCGAGCAAAGCTCGGCAATTTCGGTGATCGACGCGCCCTCGCCGCTGAGATCGGCGGGAATTTGGATGGAAAGCAGCTTTTCGGCGCGCATGGCGTCGACGGCTTCGCGTGGAAACCGGCCTTCGGCATCGACGGCATCGGCGTGTTGGCTGGCAATCGCTGCGACGCGGGCGGCACGCACGGCCGCTCCCTCGCTCGTCCCAACCTCAATTCGAGCGACCGCCGCAGTCATCAGGCGACCTTTCTGCTGTCCAGAATCATGCCGACGGTTCTTTCGATCGCGGCGATGCTGGCGAAGGACTTGCGGTTCAGCAGATTATCGGGAAATTCGATGTCAAAGGCTTCCTCGATGCCGAGCATCAGCTGTACGGAAGCGAAAGAAGACAGCCCCGTCGCATAGAGATCAGCATCGTCTTCGATCTGATCGACAGCAACGGGAAGCGCACCGAACTTGGCCAGCAAATCGCGAATCGTCTTGTTCATAGTCTAGTCCCTTCTGGCAATGAGTAAGCATAACCGCAGTTACGCCGTCTTATCGTTCGCCAAGAAGTAACGGGTAAAATAGAACATTCCGCTAAGCGACGTGGTAAATGAAAACAACTTATACTTGGTGTGAAATTGCTATACTCTAGACTTTTCTGATTAAAATTTACCAAATGTAAGCCATCTAAATCGCAGCCCACGCATTAATATTATTCATTACTAATGTAAAGAAGCGGTACTTTTGGGAAAACCGCAGGTCCTAAGTCGGTTAACGTGCCAAAATTCGCCACAACGTTTGCGCTAGAAATACAATGTCAATCGAAGCGCGAGCAAAAGTATAGACGCTTGGTAACGAGTGCTAACCTTCCGGCGGATAAATGTGGGCACCACCCCTATAATCCGAAATCGAATAGCAGCCCTCGCCCAGTTCGTGAACCGAGCTTCGACCGATGTCGGCCTTCCCGTAGCCGCCGGGAATATCGAGAATATAGGTAGGCTGGCAGAGGCCGGAAATACGGCCGCGCAGCGCCGCAACGATTGCCTGTCCCTCAGCGATCGTCAGGCGGAAATGGCTGGTGCCGGGTGCAAGATCGGGATGGTGCAGATAATAAGGCTTCACCCGCGCTTCGACGAAAGCCTTCATCAGCGCCGCCAACACCTCCGGATCGTCATTGACGCCTTTGAGAAGAACCGACTGGCTGACGAGCACGATTCCCGCATCTACAAGCCGCGCACAGGCTGCCCGCGCCTCGTCCGTCATCTCCCTCGGATGATTGGCATGCAGCGCCACGTAAACGGTCTTGCCGCTCGCCTTCAGCGCCGCAATCAGTGCCGCGTCGATCTTCACAGGGTCCACGACGGGAACGCGTGTGTGGAATCGGACGATCTTCACATGGTCCATTTCGGCAAGCTGTCTCAGGATCTCTTCCAGCCGCCGCGCAGAAAGGACCAGCGGATCGCCGCCGGTCAGGATGACCTCCCAGATCTCCCTATGCTCCCGGATATAAGCAAAGGCTCCGTCAAGCGCATCTCCGTCCAACGTACCCAGCCCTTGTGGGCCGACCATTTCACGCCGGAAGCAGAAGCGGCAATAGACCGGGCAGACATGCACGGCCTTCAGAAGCACCCTGTCGGAATAGCGATGCACGATGCCTTCGACCGGGCTATGCGCATGATCGCCGATCGGATCGGCGCGCTCCTCGGGCGTGACGAGCAATTCGGCCGCATCGGGCACGAACTGACGGGCGATGGGATCGGCCGGATCCGCAGGGTCGATCAGGCGCGCGGCGGTCGGCGTCAGCGCCACGGCATAGCGCTCCGCCACCGCCTCCAGCGCAATCGCCTGATCGGCATCGATCAGCCCGGCGCGCTCAAGCTCGCCGACGGTCCGGATGGGGCGCATCAGGTTCATGGGTCATACTCCGCAACCGGCGCCCACAACACCTGTTCGATCCGCGAGGCACCGGTTGCCAGCATGACGAGCCGGTCGAAGCCGAGCGCAATGCCGCTCGCTTCGGGCATGACGGCGAGCGCTGACAGAAAATCCTCGTCCAACGGATAGGTCTCGCCATAGACGCGCTGCTTTTCGGCCATCTCGATCTCGAACCGGCGGCGCTGCTCATCTGCATTGGTGAGTTCGCCGAAGGCATTGGCAAGCTCGACCCCGCAGGCATAAAGCTCGAAACGCTCGGCGACGCGATGATCCCCGGCCGAAGGCCGGGCAAGCGCCGCCTCGGAGACGGGATATTCATCGAGGATCGTGACGCGGCCGAAGCCGAGATTAGGCTCGATCTTTTCGACCAGAACCCGGCTGAACAGATCCTGCCAGAGGTCGTCATCGGCAACACGAATGCCCGCCTTACGCATATCCGCCGCCAGACGTTCGCGATCCGTCGATCCGTCAAGGCCAATGGAGGCAAAGAGGTCGATGCCAGCATGGCGTTCGAAGGCCGCAGCAACGCTGATGCGATCGGGCGGCAGGAACGGATCGGTCTCGGCGCCGCGATAGGTCAGCTTTTTTGCCCCGACAGTCTCGGCTGCCAACGGCAAAAGCACGGAGCAGTCGGCCATCAGGGTCTCATAGCTTTCGCCTGCCCGATACCATTCCAGCATGGTGAATTCCGGATGGTGCAGCGGTCCGCGCTCGCGATTGCGGTAGACATGGGCAAAGCAGGCAATGCGCTCTTCGCCGGCCGCAAGCAGCTTCTTGCAGGCAAATTCCGGCGAAGTGTGCAGATAGAGCGGCAATGCCTTGCCCTCCGTCGTCAGCGCCTCGGTCTCGAAAGCATGCAGATGCGCCTCGTTGCCGGGCGACACCTGCAGTGTCGCCGTATCCACCTCGATGAAGTCGTTGCGCGCAAAGAAAACCCGCAGCGCCGCCTGAATGGCATTGCGGCCGATGAGGAACGGCCGCCGGTCCGCATGGACATTGCGTGTCCACCAGGGGGACGCTTTGCTCGTCTTTGGCTTCATTCCTAGCCTTCTTCCGCGCACCGGCTACGTTTGGGGGGTGGCAATTTCCGTTGATTTAGGGTAGTTGCGCCCCCAAGCAAACAATTGCTGCGTCTCGGAGAGCACTTCGACAGTCCCTCTACGACGCAAAACGCAGCGTTACAAGGAAGTCTTATGGTCAAGGTCATCGCCTCTTCGGTCCGCAAGGGCAACGTTCTCGACGTCGACGGCAAGCTCTACGTCGTTCTCACCGCACAGAACTTTCATCCGGGCAAGGGCACGCCGGTCACCCAGGTCGACATGCGCCGCATCGTCGATGGCGTGAAGGTGTCCGAACGCTGGCGCACCACCGAACAGGTCGAGCGCGCCTTCGTCGAAGACGTGAACTTCCAGTATCTCTATGAAGACGGCGAAGGCTTCCACTTCATGAATCCGGCCACCTACGACCAGGTCGTCGTCGATGTCGAAACCATGGGCGACCAGAAAGCCTATCTCCAGGAAGGCATGACCTGCATCCTGTCGATCCATGAAGGCGTTCCGCTGGCGATCGAACTGCCGCGCCACGTCACGCTTGAGATCACGGAGACGGAACCGGTCGTCAAGGGCCAGACGGCGTCCTCGTCCTATAAGCCGGCCATGCTGTCGAACGGCGTGCGCACCATGGTTCCGCCGCACATCAATGCCGGCACCCGCGTCGTCATCGCGACGGAAGACAATTCCTACGTCGAGCGCGCCAAGGACTGAGCATTCAAGCTCTCCGCCCATTGGGAAACGCCTCGTCCCCGTGACGAGGCGTTTTGCGTTCGGGCGGCTTGAAACCGCGCCGGTTTACGCCGATAGGCTCTATTGGTCACGCCAACAGGCTCTATCGCATGCTGGCTTTTTTCTCGCTCGTCTGTTCCGCTTTAGCGGGTTCGGCTTTGGCAGGTTCGGAAGGTGCATTTATTTCGATGCTGTGCTCTTGCGGAGCCAGGGCCTGCATATGCAGGACACGCGGTGACATCGCCTGCATATAGGCATCGGAACGGCCGATATAGATCATCGTCACATCCGTAAGCTCCGCCAGCATGGCGCAGGCCTTTGCCTGAACTTCGGCCTCCAGCCCCTCAAAAGCATCGTCGAAGACGATCCATCTCGGCTTTGCCAGTAACAGATGCGCAAAGCCGACGGCTTTCTGCTCCTCGGTATCCAGCAACCGGTCCCAGCGAGCCTGCGTGTCGAGGCGGCTCTTCAAGCGGCCGAGGCCCACCTTGTCCATAACGGCATCGACCGCAGCATCGTCATAGGCGTCCCTGTCGTCCGGGAAACAGATTGCCTCCCTGAGTGTGCCGCTCGGCACATAGGGCGTATGCGGCACGAACAGCATGTCTTCCATCGGCGGCAGGCTGACCGTTCCGGCGCCGCTGTACCATTGATGCGCCAGCACCTCGAACAGCAGTCTGCGGTTGACGCCATGATCGCCGTTGATCATGATGTGTTCGCCGGCATTGATCGTCACCGTTCCCTCGGCAATCCGGAAACCGTTCTCCGTGGCCTCGTCGCTGGTCTTCGTCGATACCTCCAGGTCGGTCCACACCATCGTACCGGGAGCGGCCTTGTCGAATACTAGGGTGTGCGGCATCGGCATATTGTCGTCCATCTCCATCAGCGCCTTGCGGAAATCGGTGACGCGCATCAGTGTGGCGCGCCACTCCGCGATCGGACCGAAATTGGCGACATACCAGCGCAGCGCCGAATTGACCTGATTGAAGGCGCCGACAGCCACCATGAGCTGTCCGAACGTCAGGCCGCCCGAGAAATAGGCGGGCGCGGCGACCAGGATCGGGATGATCAACACAAGCCAGCCGTAACCGGCGGAAACCCAGGTCAGATTGGTATTGGCGATGGCAAGCTGCCGGATGACGGCGAGCACGGCCGAAATATCGAGATTGATCCGCCGGCGCTCGTTCTCCTCGCCGCCGGCAATCGTGATCGCCGGCATATGCTCGCTGGCATGCATGAGCGCAAAGCGCAGCTCTGCCTCTTTGGAATAGCGATCGGCATTCAGCCGCACCAGCCGCCGGCCGACGAACTGGCTGAGGAATGAGGCCGACCCGGCATAGAGGATCGCCGCCCAGACCATATAGCCCGGAATGGAAAAGCTCATGCCGTTGACCTTGAACACCATGCCGCTGGACAACTCCCAGAGCACGCCGATGAAGCTGAGCAGCAGGATCGTCGCCTGCACGAGACCGATGGCGAGCCCGGTCGAGCTTTCGGCGAGATTGCGGGCATCTTCATGCAGCCGCTGATCCGGATTGACGCCGATGAGACCGGAGGAGGCGAGGCGAAGCGCACGCTTCGCCTGCAGCCATTGGTCGACGAGATCGCGCGCCAGCCCCTCGCGCATGTAGAGCGCGGTCATCTGGTTGAGCCAGGCCTGGACGACGTTGAGAACCAGCAGCGAACCGGCGATGATGCCGAAAACGCCGAGCTGGTGGAAAAAGGCGGAAATATCGCGCCGCGCCAGCGAATCGTAGAAGGGAGCATTCCAGCTGTTCAGCAGCACCTGGACATAAGCGGTGACCAGGATGATCACGAAGAGCGCGACGGTCAGGGAAATGATCTTGATCCGGACGGCAGAGTTCCAGAAAGCGGACAACATCATCCTCAACCGAAAGAAGAGGCTCAAATCATATCCGACCTGTTCGTTTCCCTGGATATTCGGCTTGGCTTGCGCTTCAACTGCCATCAGCACTTCCCTGCGACGCACGTCCCGTCAGTTAATCATGACCCGCCCTCATGTCCACCCTTGCAACAGATCGGTGCGATCACGTTCCTATATACACGGTTTCGCGTCTTGAACCGAATTAGGTCAGCAATTAGCCTGCACCCGAAAGATTGAGAAAGCCTTCCGATGCAATTTCAAGGAACTGCGGACTACATCGCCGACAAGGACCTGATGGTTGCCGTCAATGCCGCCATCAGGCTGGAGCGTCCCCTCCTCGTCAAAGGCGAGCCAGGTACGGGCAAGACCGAGCTTGCGCGCCAGGTGGCGGCCGCCCTTGGACTCGAGCTTATCGAATGGAACGTGAAGTCGACGACCAAGGCCCAGCAGGGCCTCTACGAATATGATGCCGTTTCGCGCCTGCGCGACAGCCAGCTCGGCGACATCAGAGTCCATGACGTCCGCAACTATATCAGGCAAGGCAAGCTCTGGCAGGCCTTCACCTCGCCGAAGAAGTGCGTACTGCTGATCGACGAGATCGACAAGGCCGACATCGAATTCCCGAACGATCTCCTGCAGGAACTCGACCGCATGGAGTTTCATGTCTACGAAACGAGCGAGACGATCCGGGCAGCTGTCCGTCCGATCGTCGTCATCACATCGAACAACGAGAAGGAACTGCCGGACGCCTTCCTGCGCCGCTGTTTCTTCCATTACATCCGCTTTCCTGAGATGGAGACATTGACCCGCATCGTCGAGGTTCACTATCCCGGCATCAAGCAGGCCCTTGTCCATGCGGCACTGACGCAATTCTTCGAGATCCGCGACGTGCCGGCCCTGAAGAAGAAACCTTCGACCTCCGAAGCCCTCGATTGGATCCGCCTATTGGTCGCCGATGATGTCGATCCGGAAACGCTCCGCGCCGATGCGAGGACCGCATTGCCGAAGCTTCATGGCGCTCTGCTGAAGAACGAACAGGATGTACACCTTTTCGAACGGCTGGCTTTCATGGCGCGAGGGCAGGGCAAGTAATGCAGCCGGATGCCATCAAGGTATTGATTTATGCCCTACGGGGCGATGATCTTCTTGTTTTCGACGAGCCGGATTTTCCGGTCATCGAGCCGCAGGTGCCGGGCGGCACGGTCGAAGATGGCGAAGATCTGGCGCTCGCAGCCGCGCGCGAATTCGAGGAGGAAACGGGCCTCTCTTCGGGCGTTCTGCAAAAATTGGGCGTGCAGGATTACCGCTTCGAGCGCGAGGGGCGCACCCATCATCATCAGCGGCACTACTTCTGCTGCAATCTGCCGGAGACGACACCCGACACTTGGCGCCATTTCGAGATGACGCCGTTTGACGGCGGCGAACCGATCTGCTTCCGGTTCTTCTGGATCTCGGCAGCAGAAGCGCGTGAACGCCTCGGCTATGGAATGCATGCACTTCTAGACCGTCTGTAAGCGACAATCGGCATCGGAACGCGGCCGCTGGCCCCGCAAAGCTTGGCCATTGACCCGCCGCACCGGCAGGTTTATGGATTTCAGCCTGTGGTGATTTGGCCGGCCGGCTTGCAGCCACGTTAAATAAGTCGCTAAAGGGCCGCGTGCGGACCGGTAGCGATTCATCGCGGCCGGTTTTTTTGTATTTGGCGAGTGAAACGATGCCCATCAAGATTCCCGATACGCTGCCCGCATTCGAAACCCTTCAGAGCGAGGGTGTGCGCGTGATGACCGAAACGGTGGCGTTCCGTCAGGATATCCGCCCCCTTCAGATCGGGCTTCTCAACCTCATGCCGAACAAGATCAAGACCGAGGTCCAGATGGCGCGCCTGGTCGGCGCATCGCCGCTGCAGGTGGAGTTCTCGCTGGTGCGCATCGGCGCGCACAAGGCCAAGAACACCTCCGAGGAGCATCTGCTCTCCTTCTACCGGACCTGGGATGAAGTGAAGCACCGCAAGTTCGACGGCTTCATCATCACGGGCGCGCCGATCGAGCTGCTCGACTATGAAGATGTGACCTACTGGGAGGAGATGCAGCAAATATTCGACTGGACGGCCACCAATGTGCATTCGACGCTCAACGTCTGCTGGGGCGCGATGGCGGCGATCTATCACTTCCACAAGGTGCCGAAATACACGCTGACCGAAAAGGCCTTCGGCGTCTACCGCCACCAGAACCTGAAGCCCTCGTCGGTCTATCTCAACGGCTTTTCCGACGATTTCGCCGTGCCGGTCTCGCGCTGGACGGAGGTGAAACGCGCCGATATCGAGAAAGTGCCCGGCCTGCAGATCCTGATGGATTCGAGCGAGATGGGCGTCTGCCTCGTGCATGAACAGGCCTGCAACCGGCTCTACATGTTCAATCACGTGGAGTATGATTCCACCTCGCTGGCGGATGAGTATTTCCGGGATGTGAATGCCGGCGTGCCGATCAAGATGCCGCACAACTACTTCCCGCACAACGACCCGGAAATCCCCCCGCAGAACCGGTGGCGCAGCCACGCGCACCTGTTCTTCGGCAATTGGATCAACGAGATCTACCAGACCACGCCGTATGATCTGGAGGAGATCGGCCAGGAAAGGACTTGAGGCTTGTTTATTCCCTTCTTCCTGAAACTCAAGGAAGCGAAGGTTCCGGTGACGCTCCGGGAATTCCTGTCGCTACTTGAGGGAATGGAAGAGGGGATAGCCGATTACGACGTCGAGGCCTTCTACTATCTGGCCCGCACGACGCTCATCAAGGACGAGCGCTTCATCGATCGCTTCGACCAGATCTTCGCCGACTATTTTCGCGGCGTCGAAGCGATCGGCGGCAATGCCGATGGAGAAGCGGTGGAACCGGCCGCCATTCCCGTCGAATGGCTGCGCAAGCTCGCCGAACGGCATCTGACTGAAGAGGAAAGAAAAGAGATCGAGGCCCTTGGCGGCTTCGACAAGCTGATGGAGACGCTGTGCGAGCGGCTGGCCGAGCAGAAGGGCCGGCATCAGGGCGGCTCGAAATGGATCGGCACGGCCGGCACCTCGCCCTTCGGCGCCTATGGCTACAATCCGGACGGCGTGCGTATCGGCCAGGAAAGCTCGCGCCACCGCCGCGCGGTAAAAGTCTGGGATCGGCATGACTTCCAGAATCTCGACGACGGCGTCGAGCTCGGCACCCGCAACATCAAGGTGGCGCTGAAGCGTCTGCGCCGCTGGGTGCGCGAGGGGGCGGCCGAGGAGCTGGATCTCTCCGGCACCATCCGCTCCACCGCCGAGCATGGCTATCTCGATGTCCGGACGCGGCCGGAGCGCCGCAACGCGGTGAAGCTCCTGATGTTCTTCGACGTCGGCGGCTCGATGGACGATCATATCCGCGTCGTGGAAGAACTCTTCTCCGCCGCCCGCGCGGAATTTCGTCATATGGAATATTTCTACTTCCACAACTGCCTCTATGAAGGCGTGTGGAAGGACAATCGCCGCCGGCGCGTCGACATCACGGCAACGTCCGATCTGATCCGCACCTTCGGCCCCGACTACCGCGTCGTCTTCGTCGGCGATGCATCGATGAGCCCCTACGAAATCACTCAGCCGGGCGGCTCGGTGGAGCATTGGAACAAGGAAGCCGGCGAGGCGTGGCTTGCCCGGATGACCGGCCATTTCCGCAAATGCATCTGGCTGAACCCCGTGCCGGAAAACTACTGGGGCTCTACGACCTCGATCTCCATCGTCCGCCGCCTGATGAGCGACCGCATGTATCCCCTGACGCTCGGCGGGCTGGAGAAGGCGACGAGGGAATTGTCGCGCTGAGCTAAGTTCTCTCCGAGCGGCTGGGGCAAAGTTGGCGAACCGAAACGCCACTAAATTACCACAACCATTTGTAGAGAATGAGGCACATTGGATAACCCCACGGATCGCAGGGGAAGTTGGTGGAGATGCGGGTGCGCCACGCCATTAGATTACTTTTCTTCATTTCAACCATTTTGCTGATCTCGCAACAGGCGAGGTCTGAAGAAGGCGGCTTCTCGGGGCAGTGGGAACAGACCTGCTCCAACGCCGGCTCCTGTGAAAAATGCCGTATGGGAATAATAAGGCATGGCAGATTTATGAGGATAAGCGCGAATTACGGCTGGAGCGCCACGGCGGAAACCGGCAGCTACGGAAATGTCGGCTACGCGGCAGGCATGGGGCGCTGGAGCTCATATATGGAAAAATGCAGTCAAAAAGCGTTCCATATCCTTCTTGCCGTTCGCGGGGACAAGCTGACCGTAATCGTGATGACCGAAAAAGCGGTCGGCTCGAACCAGCTGATAAGAGCACTTTTCAGCAGACGGACAGCCTATCCTCCTTACGACCGGGCACAGCAGATGACGACAAAACCGCACCCACCTGTCGCATGCCCTGCACATTTGCGGCGCAATTTGCCCGTCTGAGGCTGTTGGGGAAAATATTCAGCCTTGATCGCCCTCTCCGCGCCCCTAACTTTCGCCATCGGACCGGTTGCGGAACGGCACGAATGGAGGCAGGGTCTGGCCTTGCATACTCAAAAGCAATGGATGAGTTGATATGACGGAAAGCACTTTGCAGCGGGAACATTTTGGAACGACGGCCGATGGAGATACCGTCTATCGAGTCAAGATATCAGGTGGCGGCCTGACCGCCCATATCATGTCATGGGGCGCGGTTATACAGGATCTCCGCCTTGACGGCCACGAGCCCTCGCTTCTGCTCGGTTTTGACAATTTCCCTGATTATCCCGCCCATTCCTCCTATTTCGGCGCCACGCCCGGCCGCTGCGCCAACCGCATCGGCTCCGGCCGCTTCACGCTCGACGGAAAGCAGTACCAGCTGGAGCTCAATGAGAAGGGCGTCACGCATCTGCATGGCGGCAAGGACAACATCGCCAAGCGCAACTGGACCATCGTCGAGCACGATACCGACCGTGTCGTCCTGAAGATCGTCGATCCCGACGGCCGCGCCGGCTATCCCGGCAATTGCACGATCCAGGCGACCTATCGCGCGCATGGCAATGGCGAGCTGTCCGTCACCTACGAATCGACGACCGACCAGCCGACGCTCGCCAATGTCTGCCAGCACGCCTATTTCAACCTCGACGGCCGCGACGATGCGCTCGGCCACGACATCATGATCGCCGCCGATCACTATACGCCGACGGACGACAAGCAGGTGCCGACGGGCGAGATCCGCTCCGTCGATGGCACGGCCTTCGATTTCCGCGAGATGTCGCCGATGAAGCGCTTCGAAGGAAGCGAACAGGCGCTCTACGATCACAATTTCTGCCTCTCCGGCGAACGCACCGTCAAACGCTCGGTCGTGCTCGCCCGCAGCGTCAACTCCGGCGTATCGCTGGAAGTGCGCACCACGGAGCCCGGCGTGCAATTCTATGCCGGCTTCAAGCTCGATGTGCCGGTTCCCGGCCATGACGGCCGCAAGATCGGCCCGTTCGCCGGCTTCTGTCTGGAAACGCAGATCTGGCCTGACGCCATCAACCACGAAGGCTTCCCCAATGCGGTGCTCCGCCCGGGCGAGGTATTGCGGCAGGAAACGGATTACATCTTCACCAAGAACTGAGGCCGAGCATGATGCCGAAAAATGTAAACGGTTTTCGGACGACATCATGCTCTACCTCCTTGATTCCAGAGCGAATTCAGATTTCAGGCCGAACGGAACTGAAATCTGAATTCGCTCTGGAGCAGGCCTTGCTCTCGTGAATTTCGGCCGGGTGTCCAAAGCGCCCGGCCGATTCTTTTTTGCACTGCAGCCAGATTCATCTTGTGAATTGGTCCTAAATAGGTTCTATATAGGAGATATGGATAGAACCAGTTTGATCGCCGAATTGAACAATCGCGGTCTCAGCGACGGGACCGGAAGCGGGCCGCTGTACAAGCGCCTGGCGCAGGCATTGACGGGCCTCATCCAGGAAGGGCTGCTCAAAGCCGGAACGGCGCTGCCGGGCGAGCGCGATCTCGCCGGCGCCCTGCAGATCGGCCGGGTGACGGTCAGAACCGCCTATCGCGACCTGCTGGCCTCCGGCGTCATTGAATCGCGTCACGGCAGCGGCACCTTCGTCTCGGAGCATGTCGAGCGCATCGAGCAGCCGCTCTGGCGCCTTTCCTCCTTCTCTGCCGACATGCGCTCGCGCGGCCGCGAGCCGGCTGCTCGCATTCTCCAGCGCAGCATCAGTACACCGGCTCCAGAGGAATCCTTCCTTCTTGGCCTAGGCGTCGATGAGCCTGTGCTGCGGCTCGACCGGCTGCGCCTGGCCGATGGTCAGCCGCTGGCCATCGAGCGCGCTGTGGTTCCCATCAAGTTTCTGGGCGAAAATGCCGTATCCGAAGGATCGCTCTACGATGCGCTGGCGGCTAACGGCTTCAAGCCCGTGCGCGCCCAGCAAAGGCTGACCGCCGTGACGCTCGACCCGACATCCGCATCGATCCTGACCGTCAAGGCAGGTGCGCCGGCACTTCTGATCGAGCGCGTTTCCCGCCTGGCAGATCAGCGCGTCGTCGAATACACCCGCTCGCATTATCGTGGCGATGCCTATGATTTTGTTGCCGAATTGAGAATTGGAGATGACCTATGAGCAAGACCCAATCCCTGATGCTGACGGAGGCTGGACAATCGCCGGAGGTTGTCGCAACCCTGCTTGAAAAGGAAAAGCCCGCTTTCGCCGAGATCGCGAAACTCTTCTCTTCCAGCCGTCCGTCACTGATCACGACAGCGGCGCGCGGCTCTTCCGACCATGCGGCCACCTTCTTCAAATATCTCTTCGAAATCTCCTGCGGCATCCCCGTCGCTTCCGTCGGCCCGTCGATCGCCTCGGTCTATCGCGCGCCCCTTCACCTGAAGGGCGGTATCCATTTCACGGTGTCCCAATCCGGCGGCAGCCCCGATATTATCGCCATGCAGGCAGCCGCCAAGAAGGGCGGCGCCACCACGATCGCCGTCGTCAACGTCACCGACAGCCCGCTTGCCAGGGAAGCCGACATCGTGCTCGGCCTCAATGCCGGCAAGGAACAGAGCGTCGCCGCCACCAAATCCTTCATCGCCTCCGCAGCAGCCCTTGCCGGCGTGACCGCTGCGGTGTCGGAGGATAAGGCGCTGACCGATGGCCTTGCCAAACTGCCGGAAGCGCTTGCCGCAACCGCGGGCATTGACGGCAAAGCGGCTGAAGACGTGCTCTTCGACGCCTCCTCGCTCTATACCGGCGGCCGCGGCCCTGCATTCGCCATCGCGTTGGAGGCCGCCCTGAAGGCCAAGGAAACCGCCGGCATTCATGCCGAAGCCTTCTCGCTGGCCGAATTGATGCACGGCCCGATGCGCCTCGTGCAGCCTGGATTCCCGATCGTCGCCTTCTCGCCCGACGATGCCGCCTTCGCCAAGAATGCCCAGGCCCTGGAACGCCTGCAGAAGCTCGGCGCAACCGCCGTTTCCTTCTCGACCGCGCCGCTCGCAGGCATCAACCTGCGCATGCCGACGACCGGCAACGGCCTGCTCGACCCGCTGGTATCGCTGCTGTGCTACTATCGCCTCATCGAGTCGGTGACCCGGCGCAAGGGCTTCGATCCGGATAAGCCGGCTAATCTTCTCAAGGTAACGGAGACCATGTGATGGACTACAAGGTCTTTACCGGCGCCCGCATCTTCGATGGCGACCGTTTTCATGAGGACAGCGCGCTGGTGATCGGCAATGGCCGCATCCATGCCATTACGAGCGCCAATGATGTGCCTGACAACGCCGAAACCATCCAGCTGAAGGGCGGCGTCCTGTCTCCGGGCTTCATCGACGCCCAGGTCAACGGCGGCGGCGGCCGCATGCTGAACGACGAGCCCTCGCCGGAATCCATGTATATGATTGCTGAGGGGCATCGTCCCTATGGCACGACTTCGCTGCTGCCGACCCTCATAACCGATGTCGCAGCCGCCACGACGGCGGCAATCGAAGCGGCGGTCGAGGCCGTGAAGGCCAACCGCGGCGTCGCCGGCCTGCATCTGGAAGGCCCGCATCTGGCGCCGGCCCGCAAGGGTGCGCATCTCGCCGAACTGATGCGCCCGGTCGAAGACAGCGACGTCAAAACCTTCATCCGCGCCCGCGAGGCGATCGGCACGCTGCTGGTGACGATCGCGGCCGAGCAGGTCACCGAGCGGCAGGTGCAGGCACTCGCCGAAGGCGGTGTCATCGTCAATATCGGCCATAGTGATTGCACGGCCGAAGCCGCCAATGCCCGTTTCGATGCCGGCGCGCGTGGCGTTACACATCTTTTCAATGCCATGAGCCAGATGGGCCATCGTGCGCCCGGTCTGGTCGGCGCGGCAATCGACCACCCCGCTCCCTGGTGCGGCATCATCGCAGACGGCCATCATGTCGAGCCGACGGCGCTGCGCGTCGCGCTGCGCGCCAAGCGCGGGGAAGGCCAGCTGTTCTTCGTCACCGATGCCATGTCGCTGGTCGGCACCGATCTTCCGAGCTTCACGCTGAACGGCCGCACCGTCTATCGCACCAAGGGCGGCTATTGCTCCAAGCTGACGCTGGACGACGGCACGCTGGCCGGTTCCGATGTCGATATGGCCTCGACGATCCGCTACGGCGTCAACGTCCTCGAGCTGCCGCTGACTGAGGCCTTGCGCATGGCGACATCCTATCCCGCCCGCTTCCTCCGGCTTGCCGACCGTGGCCAACTGACGCCAGGCACCCGCGCCGATCTCGTTCACATCAACGATGGCATCGAAGTCACCGAAACTTGGATCTCGGGCCAGCCGTCGGCCTGAATACGCAGAGAAGGAGGCGCGGCATGACCGCAGTCACGGACAGCTATTTCTCCGCCCTCATCCGCCGGCTGGAAACCCTGCGTGAAACGCTGGCCGAACCCATGTCCAGCGCTTCCGCCGCCATCTGCGCTGCCGCGCGCGCCGATCGCCGCGTCTATGTCTTCGGCACCGGCCATTCGCATATGCTGGCGGAAGAGGTGCATTATCGTGCCGGCGGCCTCGCCTTCACCATCCCGGTTCTGGTCGGATCTGCCATGCTGCACGAGGGAGCCGTCATCAGCTCGGTCTATGAGCGCACCGAGGGCCTCATCCGACCGATCTTCGAGCGCTATGGCATGCAGCCGGGCGACGTGCTGATCATCGCCTCGAACTCCGGCGTCAACGCCGCCCCGCTCGAGGCAGCAGATTATGGCCGCGAAATCGGCGCGACCGTCATCGCCATCACCTCGCTTGCCTATTCGGCCGCCATCGCGAACGGCCGCCGGAAACTCGCCGATATCGCCGATATCGTGCTGGACAACGGCCTGCCGCCGGGGGACGCCGTGATCGATCTGCCGGGTACCGGCCTGAAGGTCGGCCCGGCATCGACAGCCGTCGGCGCCACCGTGCTGAACGCCATCTTTGCCGACGTCGCCGCCGAACTCTGCAAGGATGGCAATCCGCCCGTCTACCTCAGCGCCAACATGCCCGGCGCCAGAGAGACCAATCAGCAACTCGTCAAGAAATACCGGCCGCGCAATCCGCATCTCTAAGCAAAGAAAGAGCCCGGCGTCGTTCCGGGCTCTCCATGGAGGCGACAATGGGAGCGGTGGTTCCCGTGAAACGCCGAACCGCTCCAAACGTCGTTATTGTGCCGCCACGTCGGTATTCTGAGGCTCTTCCGCGGCGGTCTCCGCCTGCCTGTGCCGCCGGCGCAGGACGACGTAGAAGACCGGTGTCAGGAAGAGGCCGAACAACGTCACACCAAGCATGCCGGAGAAGACAGCCGTGCCGAGCGACTGGCGCATTTCCGCACCAGGACCGGTTGCGATCATCAGCGGCACCACGCCGAAGATGAAGGCGAAGGCTGTCATCAGGATCGGACGCAGGCGCAGGTGACTGGCCTCGATCGCCGCTTCGACCGCGCTTTTCCCCTCGAGCTGTGCCTGCCGGGCAAACTCGACGATCAGGATCGCGTTCTTGGCCGCAAGGCCGATCAGCACGATCAGCCCGATCTGCGTCAGGATGTTGTTGTCCATGCCTCTCAGATGCACGCCGATCAGCGCCGCCAGCACCGCCAGCGGCACGATGAGGATAATGGCGAGCGGCAGGACCCAGCTTTCATACTGCGCCGACAGTGCCAGGAAGACGAAGATGACCGACAAGGCGAAGATATAGATCGCCGTATTGCCGGTATGTTTCTCCTGATAGGCGAGCTCCGTCCACTCGAAAGTCGTGCCCGACGGCAAGAGGTTCTTTGCCAGCCCCTCCATGGTGTCGAGTGCCGTGCCCGTGGAAACGCCCGGTCCCGGATTGCCCTGCAGGGGAACCGAGACATACATGTTGTAGCGCTGCACGAGCGCGGGTCCGGTCGTGTCGCGGATATCGACCAACGTGCCGAGCGGCACCAGCGCTCCGGTCGCCGAGCGCACCTTCAGCGCCAGAATGTCGTCGCGGTCCATGCGGAATTGCTGGTCGGCCTGCGCCCGTACCTGGTAGACGCGGCCGAAGGCGTTGAAGTCGTTGACGTAGGACGTGCCGAGATTGATCGACAGGGTCTCGAAGATATTCGGGATCGGCACGTTGAGCGCCCGCGCCTTGTCACGGTCGATCGCCAGGAAATATTGCGGGCTGTTGGCGGAGAAGGTGGTGAAGACGCCGCTGACGCCCTTGTTCTGTGCGGCGACGCCCATCATCTGGTATGCGAGCGGCAGGATGCGGCGCATATCCGGATTTTCCCGGTCCATGATCTGCATCTTGAAGCCGCCGGAATTGCCGACGCCGCGGATCGAGGGCGGCGGAATGGCGATGATGAAGGCTTCCTGGATGCCCTGAAGACTGCCGAAGAGCTGGCCTATGATCTTGGTGGCCGTATCCCCCGTCTTCAACCGCTCCTCGAAGGGCTTGAACGGCGTGAAGATGACACCGGAATTCGAGGCGTTGGTAAAGGTCGCGCCGTTGAAGCCAGCGAAAGCGACCGCATTTTCGATACCAGGCGTCTTGTTGATGATCGCAGTCGCCTTCTGGATGACGGCATTGGTGCGCGCAAGCGAAGCGCCGTCGGGCAGCTGCACGACGACGATGGCATAGCCCTGGTCCATTGTGGGGACGAAGCCCTGCGGCACGATCCTGCCCATATACCAGGTGCCGGCCAAAAGCGCGGCGAAAACAAGAAGCGCGCAAGCCAGCGCCGCCCAGGTCGTGACGAGATGGCGGACGATCCAGGAGTAGCCACGGCTCATACGCTCGAAGCCGCGGTTGAACCCGTCTCCCAAGGCACGGCCGAACCGCCCAAAGACATTGTTGGATTTCTCGTGGCTGTGCGGCCGCAGCACGATTGCGGCGATCGCCGGCGACAGGGTCAGCGAGTTCAGGCAGGAAATCGCCGTCGCGACAGAAATCGTCACCGCGAACTGCCTGTAGAACTGCCCGGAGATGCCGGGAATGAACGCTGTCGGCACGAAGACCGCGATCAGCACAAGCGAGATCGCCAGAACGGCGGTACCCACCTCGTTCATCGTCACATGCGACGCCTCCTTCGGCGTCATGCCGAGCGCGAGGTTACGCTCGACATTCTCCACCACCACGATCGCGTCGTCGACGACGATACCGATGGCGAGCACCAGGCCGAACAGCGTCAGCATGTTCAGCGAGAAGCCGAAGGCCAACAGGAAGGCGAAGGTGCCGATCAGCGAAACCGGTATGGCCACGATCGGAATGATCGCCGTCCGCCACGATTGCAGGAAGACGAGCACGACGATGGCGACGAGAATGGCGGCTTCGAAGATGGTCTTGTAGACCTCGTGGATCGACTCGGCGATGAACTCGGTCGGGTTGTAGATGATGCGATATTCGAGGCCCTGCGGGAAATCCCGTGACAGATCCTGCATGGTCTTCTGAATATCGGCGGCAGCGGCAAGCGCATTGGTGCCTGGCCGCGCGAAGACGCCGAGCGCGACCGCCGGGCTGCCGTTCAGATAGCTGTTGGTGACGTAATCCTGCGCGCCGAGCTCGATGCGCGCGACGTCCTGCAACTGCACGAGACGGCCATTGCCCGTCGCCTTGACGATGACGTAGCGGAATTGCCGCGCATCGGAAAAGCGCCCTTGGGTCGTCACCGTATATTGGAAGGCATTGGTGCCCGACACCGGCGGTCCGCCGATCGTGCCGCCGGAAACCTGGACGTTCTGATCCCGGAGCGCCTGAACGATATCGCCTGCGGTCATGCCATAGGCGGCGAGCTTTTGCGGATCGAGCCAGATGCGCAGCGAATATTGCCGCTCGCCGAAGAGCTGCACGTCGCCGACGCCGTCCAGGCGGACGAGAACGTCACGCAGGCGCGTGCGGGCATAGTTGGAAATATAGAGCTGGTCGTAGTGATTGTTCGGCGACAGAAGATGCACGACCATCATTAGATCGGGCGAACTCTTGACCGTGGTGATACCGATGCGGCGAACATCGTCAGGCAGTCGCGGTTCGGCAATGGCGACGCGGTTCTGCACCAGCACCTGCGCTTTGTCGAGGTCGGTGCCCAGCTTGAAGGTGATCGTCAGGGCCATCGAGCCATCGGCACTGGAATAGGAGGACATATAGAGCATGTCCTCCACGCCGTTGACTTCCTGCTCGATCGGCGTCGCCACCGTATCGGCGATGGTTTGCGCGTCGGCGCCGGGATAGGAGGTGCGAATGACGATGGTGGGAGGCGCAACCTCGGGATATTGCGCCACCGGCAGCTGGAAATAGGCAATGCCGCCGACAATCAGCAGCACGATGGATAGGACCGACGCGAAGATCGGCCGATCGACGAAAAAGTGGGAAAACCTCATTGGTCCGTCCCCTGTGCATCGGCCTGCGCCGGCGGCTCGTCATTCGCCGCCTGCTGCGGCAATTCGATCAGCTGCGGCGAAACCTTGACGCCCGGCCGGATACGCATCAGACCGTTGACGATGATGGTTTCGTCGCCGGTCATACCGTCACGGATGACACGGTAGCCATAGAGTTTCGGCCCTAGGCGAACGGACTTCGGCGTGATATTGCCGGCGGTATCGACGGTGTAAACGACACGCTGGTTCTGATCCGAGCCGATGGCCTCATCGGGAACGAGGATCGCCTTGTAGCTGTTGGAGCCCTGTACCTGAATGCGTCCGAACAGGCCGGGCTGGAGAACCAGATTGGGGTTCGGAAACCTGGCGCGGACGCGGATCGTGCCCGTTTCGTTATCGACGCGGTTTTCGGCGAAATCGAGCTTGCCCTTGAACGGCTTCTGCTTGGGATCGGCGATCGTCACGGTGACATCGAGCCCGCCGCCGCCCTGCTGCAAGGCGCTGCCGTTCTTGCGGGCCTCGTCGGCATAGGAAAGCAGCCGGCGCTCGTCGACGTCGAAATAGAAATCGATGGGATCGAGCGACACGATGGTCGTCAGTGCGGTCTGATCGGCTTGCACCAGATTGCCGACCGAGATCAGCCGCCGGTCGATACGGCCACTGAGCGGAGCGGTGATCCGGGTGAAATCCATGTCGAGATTGGCACGGTCGACCGCTGCCTGCGCACCGCGCACGTTCGCCTGGGCGGAAAGGAGGTCGCGGCGGCGGTCGTCGAGGGTGGAGGCGGACTGGCTGCCTGTGGTCGACAGGGATTCGGCGCGCTTATATTGGGCGTCGGCGAGCGTCAGCGACGACTTCGCCACTTCGAGCGAGGCGGTCGCCTCGTTCAGCGTTGTGACAAACGGCCGCTGGTCGATGACAAAGAGCAGATCGCCCTGCTTGACCATAGTGCCGTCCTTGAAATGCACCTCCTGGAGGTAACCACCGACGCGCGAGCGCACGGAAACCTCATCGACCGCCTGGAAGCGGCCGATAAATTCATCGCTGTCCACGACGTCGCGAACGACGGGCTTGGCGACAGTCACGGGAGCGGCGGGCGGTGCGCCCTGCGCAAGCACCTGGCCAACTGAGAAAACGGCAAAAACACAGCTAAATAAAACGGTACGCGGCAGCATCGGCATGAAGCCCCCTTCGAAAAACCGCGTACGGCAAAAGCGCCGTTATCACGGTAACGCTCACGAAATTTGCCTGTAACTTTCCGCGAAGAGCCTGGCGCCGTCGGGCGCAATGCGATCAGGTCACTTCGGACTTCCCAACACGCGCCACGAGCCGCGTAGGCCCGGGTATCATCCGGCCTGAAGGCCGGCACCACACGCCCATGTATAAACGGTTTATCGGATTCGACAACAGGGAATGAGACGGCGCGGCGAACGCAACCGATTGTTTTCGTTGTGTAGAGGGACGCCTATAGGATGAATGGGCTTGGCTCTTCAGCCCTCCAGCTCCTCGCGCAGCATCTCGAGCTCAAGCCACTCTTCTTCCATTTTCGCTAGGCTTTCGCGCAGCTTCTCCATCTCCGCGGCGAGACGGTTGAACGTTGCGGGATCCTTGGAAAAGAGGTTCGGATCGGCCATTTTCTTCTCGTGGGAGGCAATCTCGGCTTCCGCCTTGGCCATTTCCTTCGGCAGGTTTTCGAGCGCAAATTTCTGCTTGAAGGAAAGCTTACCCTTTCCCTTCGAAGTCTCGGAAACCGGCGTCGGCACCTCGGTCGATTTCGGCTTCTCCGCTGCCTTCTCCGCCCGTTTGCGCTCCTCTATCGCCCCTTTGCGCTGGGCAAGCATGTCGGAATAGCCGCCGGCATATTCGATCCAGCGCCCATCCGGTTCCTCCGGATTGGCGGGCGCGATCGTCGAGGTCACGGTACGGTCGAGGAAATCGCGGTCGTGGCTGACGAGGATGACCGTGCCCGCAAAACCGGAGACGATTTCCTGCAGCAGATCGAGCGTCTCGATATCGAGATCGTTCGTCGGTTCGTCGAGGATCAGAAGATTGGTCGGCCGCGACAGAATGCGGGCCAGCATCAGCCTGGCCCGCTCGCCGCCGGAAAGATTCTTGATCGGCGTGCGCGCCTGCTCCGGCTGGAACAGGAATTCCTTCATATAGCCGGTCACATGCCGCTGCTCGCCATTGACGAGCAGGTTCTCGCCGCGGCCGTCCGTCAGGTAGTTGGCGAGCGTATCTTCCGGGTTCAGCTCCTCACGCTTTTGGTCGAGCGTGGCGATTTCCAGATTGGTGCCGAGCTTTACCGTGCCGCTGTCGGGCTCCAGTTGGCCGGTCAGCATCTTCAGAAGCGTCGTCTTACCGGCACCGTTGGGGCCGATGAGACCGATGCAATCGCCGCGATGCACGCGGATCGAAAAGGGTGCGACGATTGTGCGGTCATTGTAAGCCTTGGTGATCTTGTCCGCCTCGATCACCAGCTTGCCGCTTTCCTGCGCATCGGAGGCGGATGCCTGCACGGTGCCGAGAGCGCCCTTATGGCCGCGATAGCGCGAGCGCATGTCCTGCAGCTCGCCGAGGCGGCGCATATTTCGCTTGCGCCGCGCCGTCACGCCGTAGCGCAGCCAGTGCTCCTCGCGTTCGATCTGTTTGCCGAGCTTGTGCTGCTCCAGCTCCTCGGCTTCGAGCACCTGATCGCGCCAGGCCTCGAAATGAGCAAAGCCCCTGTCCAGCCGACGGGACGTGCCGCGGTCGAGCCAGACAGTCGCAGTCGAAACCTTTTCGAGGAAGCGGCGGTCGTGCGAGATCAGCACGAGCGCACTGCGGCTCTTCTGCAGCTCGCCTTCCAGCCATTCGATGGTCGGCAGGTCCAGATGGTTCGTTGGTTCATCCAGCAGCAGGATATCCGGCTCCGGCGCCAGAACACGCGCCAGTGCAGCGCGGCGCGCTTCGCCGCCCGAAAGGTTCTTCGGCTCTTCCTCGCCGGTCAGGCCGAGATGCGAAAGGAGGTAGGTGACGCGATAGGGATCGTCACCGGGTCCGAGGCCTGCTTCGGCATAGGCCGCAACCGTCTTGTAACCGGCGAAATCCGGTGCCTGCTCGAGATAGCGCACGGTCGACGACGGATGGCGGAACACCTCGCCCGACTGCGCCTCGACAAGGCCGGCAGCGATCTTCAAGAGCGTCGACTTGCCGGAACCGTTGCGGCCGACAAGGCAGATCTTGTCGCCCGGCTCCACCTGCAGACCGGCACCGGCGAGCAAGGGCGCGCCGCCGAAGCTCAGAAAGATGTCGTCGAGTTTCAGAATGGGAGGGGCCAAGATCAGACTCCGGAAAGATCATAAGGGCGAGCAAGAACGATGGCCCTGCCGCTGCCGAGCGAAAAGCGCACATCGCCCTCCGCCACGTTGGAAATGGTGCGCGATGCGCCGAAGGGCAAATGGAAATCGCGCAAGGGATAGCGGGCATTGTCGATGAAAAGGCCCGTCAGATCGCTGAAGCCGAGAACCGAAAACAGCGAGCCGGCCGGCAGCGCCAGCGTAAGATCGCCCGGCGGAAGCGGCACCGCCTCCTCCTCGCCCGATGTCAGTAGCACGTCGAAGCCTTTTTCGGCGAGCTGGATACCGTAGAGCAGGTGCTGGATCGCGTGATCGGACCGCTCGCCGCCCATGGCGCCTACCAGGATTAGCCTGATGGCGCCGCGATCGATCGCTTCCGTCACGGCAATTTCGCCATCGGTCGCAGCCTTCGCTGCCGGATAGGGCTGCTTCGGCACATTGGGAAACGCGCCTTGCAGATCGGCAGGTGTGGAATCGAAATCGCCGACCCACAATTCAGGCTCCGCACCGAGCGCGAGCGCATGGCGCATGCCGCCATCGGCTGCGATGAAACGGCTGCCGGAAACAGCAGTGCGCAACCGCTCCGTCAGACGGAGCTCGCCGCCGAGCAGGATGGTGAAGGTGGTGGACTGGCTCATGAGGCAAGCCCATAGCGCAAAGTCATATCCCTAGGGAAGAGCGCCATGGGCAAGAACGGCCGCGACGCCCGCTCAGTCGTTCGTTTCCTTGATGCGCGCCTGGAAAACCCGCTCGTAGCCGCTGACATAGCGGTCGAACAGCAGCGAGAAATTCTCGATCTCCTCCGGTGTCCAGTCGGCAAAGATGCTGCCGATGACGGAATATTTCTGCGCCTGGATCTCCGACAGCAAACGCTGCCCGAGAGCAGTCAGCACCACCACGATACGCCGTGCATCCGCCTGAGATGCCTTGCGGCGCAGGACGCCGCGCGCCACCATGTCGGCAACAATGCGGCTAGCCCGCGACGGATCGATGCGCAGCATCTCGGCGATCGTGCCGACTGTGACTTCGCCGGTCGCCTCCGCGCGCCTCACGACATCGAGCACGTCGAGATGCGAAAGCTCGAGACCCGGCGCCACGCTTTCGATGGCAAGCCTGCCGATCATGCGGCGGCCCGTCAGCAGACGCATGCGCGTCATCGCCTGACCGATGCGCAGAAAATTCTCGTCTTCGATCAGGGCCTCGGCTTCAACGTCTCGTGTATTCGTCGCAGATGTCATCTTCCCACCATATCAGAGGCGGAGAAGAAATAAAACATGCAAACAGCACGCACCTGTCCTTGACATTTATATGCTAATAGCACATATACTTCAGGCATGAAAACCGGAGCGTCCCGCGCATTCGATCGACCGCGCAGCGTTTCGGCCAAGCTCGGATTTCCTTCCCCATGGACATGCAGACAACCTTCGCGCCGCTCGTGGCGGACCATAAACGGCGGCTCATACTCTTCCTGTTTCTGATGACCGCCATGTTCATGGCAACGCTCGACAATCAGATCGTCTCGACGGCGCTTCCGACGATCGTCGGCGAGTTCGGCCATCTGGAACGCTTCGGCTGGATCGGCTCGGCCTACCTCCTCTCTCTTTCCGCCGTCATGCCCGTTTACGGGAAGTTCGGCGATCTTTTCGGCCGAAAATACGTGATGATGACGGCGATCGCCATCTTCACCATCGGCTCCGCGGTCTGTGGCCTTGCCGTTTCGATGAACACGCTGATTGCCGCCCGCGTGCTGCAGGGCTTCGGCGGCGGCGGCATCATGGTATCGATCTTCGCCGTCAACGCTGACCTGTTCGAGCCGCGCGAGCGCGCCCGCTACCAGAGCTATTCGAGCCTCGTGCTGATGGCATCGGGCGCCATCGGCCCCGTTCTCGGCGGTACAATGAGCGATCTCTTCGGCTGGCGTTCGATCTTCCTCGTCAACGTGCCGATCGGCTTCATCGTGCTCGCCGGCCTCGCCTTCATGCTGCCCTATCGCAAGCCGGCCCGCCGGCCGAAGATCGATTATGCCGGCGCAATCGTCCTCGCCTTGACGACGACAAGCATCGTGCTCGCCGCCGACGGCAGCGAACTCTTTGGATCGCTGCTCTCACCGCAATGTCTTGCCATCATCACCTTCGGCGCGATCTGCGCCATCGCCTGGGTCTTCATCGAGCGCCGCGCGCCCGAGCCGATCGTGCCGATGACGCTTTTCCGCAACCCGACATTCGGCCTTCTGCTCGTCATCTCGATCACCAGCGGCGCCGTCGCCATCGGTATGGTCAATTATTTCGCGCTCTTCCTGCAGACGACGACAGGCCTTTCGCCCTCGATGGCCGGGCTGCTGTTCATTCTCCTGACCGGCGGCATCGTCTGCGGCTCGCTCTCGGCTGGAAGGCTGATTGCGGCCAGAGGGCGCTATAAGCCCTTCGCCGTCGCCAGTGCCACCTGCAGCGCCATCGCATTTGGCTCGCTTGCCTTCGTGCATGCCGGCACGCCCATCATCCTCATCGGCGGGCTGATGCTGCTGCATGGCATCGGCATCGGCCTTGCGCAGCAAGTGCCCGTCATCGGCGTACAGAATGCAGCCGCAGTGCGCGACGTCGGTGCGGCGACCGGTGCGGTCACGCTGTCGCGCATGGGCGGCGCCTCGATCGCCATCTCCATCTATGGCGCCATCATCGCCGCCAAGCTCGGCAATATCGGCGTCTCCATATCGGGCGTATCCGATATCGAGCAGCTGACGCCGAAGATGATGGCCGCCTTGCCTGAGGCGACCCGCGAAGCCGTCGCCAATGCCTATGCGGGCGCCTTCAGCCCGCTGTTCATGACGGCCGCCGGCATCTGTCTCATCGGCCTCCTGACTTCGCTGACGCTGAAGAACGTGCAGCTTCCAGGTGCCGCGAAGAAATTCGAAAGCCCTGCGGTCGCGGAAGCTGCCGAGTAAATCGTTCATGCTGCAATTCACAAGGGAATCATTTCCCTTGTCATCCCTCCATCACAAGACTAAATCTGCCCATGCTCTAACGGGGTGCCTTATGTCCTCCAGGACATTTGGCTGAGAGGCTCTCACCGGCCAACCCGCGGAACCTGATCCGGCTAACACCGGCGGAGGGATTAGACGCGTGACGAAATCATGGCGCCCTTTCCCCTTCAAGACGAAACCAAAGTGGAGGCGCCGCCATGCAACACCGTTCGCTATTGTCATTCTTCACCGGTCTGGCGCTTGCCGCCGGAACTGCGTTTTTCGTCGCGCAGCCTGCTGCAGCGGCCGACAAGACGCTGACCATCTACACCTATGAGAGCTTCACCGCCGATTGGGGTCCGGGCGCCAAGGTCAAGGCAGCCTTCGAGAAGACCTGCGGCTGCACGGTCAACTATGTCAGCGTCACCGATGGCGTGGCACTTCTCTCCCGCCTGAAACTCGAGGGCGCCGGCACCAAGGCCGATATCGTTCTCGGCCTCGATACCAATCTCGTCGATGAGGCCAAGGATACCGGCCTATTCGATGCCAGCGGCGTCGATACCTCCGCACTCAAGGTTCCCGGCAATTTCAAGGACGATGTCTTCGTACCTTACG